>JABFSA010000041.1 GCA_013140775.1 Acidobacteriota bacterium
GATCACGGAGAGGGACGCGTAGTTTGAGGCCAGCCGTGAACAGCGACACGATGACGGCAAGCTCGGTGACACGTTCGAGCACACTGGCGTGCGTCACGATGTCCAGACGCAGCAGACCCGCGACGCGAGGGCCCAACACGACCCCAATCGCGAGGTAGAGCATGGCGGTCGTGATGGGCCATCGTGACACTGCCGATCCCGCCAGCGCCATGCCGATGAACAGCAGGCCGGCTACGACGAACCAGACGACAGATGGCTCCACCAACTCGACCGCTCATGCTGCGCGGTCGCCCGCTATTTCTTGATGCGGTTGCCCAGGTTCTTGACCGCGCTGCCCACGGTGTCCTTCAGCTTGCCGACACCTTCTTGAACTTCGCCGGACGCCTCGTCCGCCACGCCCTCGTCGTGCAGGCGAGCGTCGCCGGTGGCTTTGCCAATTTCCTGTTTCACTTTGCCCTTCGCCTGGTCGAACTTTCCTTTGACCTGGTCTTTGTTCATCATCGTTCTCCTCGAATGTCGCCCTATGAGACTGACGTCTTCGTTGTCGTCTGCTGAGCCCGGCGATAGTGCTCCTCAAAGCCTGGGAGCAACTCACCGATGTACTTCTGGATCCCGGCACTCGCCACACCAACCAACGCACCCTGGACGTTGTTCCAGAGGTCCCACGCCTGGGCCTGCACCGAGGAGTTGGAGCCGAGGACGTGTCTTGGGCCGAGGTGCCCGATCCCGGACACTGAAGGCTGTCGTCGCAGGGCGCCCCCAAGCACCACTCCTCCGATGAATGCCGCACCGAGGAACAAGTACGGCCGTTCCTGAAAGTGCTCGCGCCAGTCAGTCGCGGCCTCAACGCGGTGTTCGAGTTCCCGCATGTTCGTGTTCAGATGATCGCGGGTCCGATCGACCAGCGCTTCCATTTCGTCGGCTGTGTGATCCATTGAGATTCTCCTGACGGTCTCGACCGTTCGCTCAGGAACAGCCTGAAGGCGTCGTTGCGTCTCCACTAGTCGCGAGACAGCGACCTCGCGACGAGAAATCCCAGCATCGCAGACACGACGAGGGCGGGACCTGGATGGCTCGTGACCAGCGTCTTGACGTCCGACATCATGCGCCTGGTGTCGTTGCGACGTACGTAATCAGCACTCGTGCTGAGTCGATCGGCGGTTGCGCGCGCGAAGCTGCGGACCCGATCGCCACCGGGCAGATCGTCCGCGCCGCGGTGAATAGCCGACGCGGCGGTCTCGAGTCCGGCGGCGGTTGATCGGCTCTCGTCGATCGCTGCGGCCGCGGTCCTGGCTCCGTCCGTGAGGCTTTCCGCTGCCACATCCGCAACATCTCTCAAAGCACTGGCCGGTCGGGTGTTGTCTGGCATTGTTCTGCTCCTCGTCCTCTGGGTGAAATGTCTGCGACCGTTCGCTGTGGATTTGAATTCAAGGAACATTCCACGAGCTAGTTCATTCAGCCTCTGAACGTACGACCGCAAATTCGAAGGGCGTGGCTGCAACTTGTGGGCCGCCGGCACCCACGAAAGCAGGAGTCTCTTATGTCAGAGGATCGTCAGGAGAAGGTGGAGCGGAGGGACTCGCCACCGGGCGGTAGCGAGTCCGTCGTCGATGTGGTGATACGCGGCGGCTTCTGATGCAACGGAGCCGACCGAGGTTACTTCGGAGCGGGATAGAACTGCATCGTCTTTACTTCGATGCCAGCGGTGCCTTTCATCGCGGCGACGAAGTCGGTCTGATTCTTGTTCGCAGGCGCCAGGTCCTGCTGGGCGAAGTGATACGGGTAGACCACCTTAGGCTTCAACGCCTTGACACACTCCGCCGACTCGGCCGGCGGCATCGTGTAGGGCAGGTTCATCGTCATGAACGCGACGTCGATGTTGGTGAGTGCCTTGATTTCAGGAACGCACTCCGTATCTCCCGAGAAGTAAATGCGCTTGCCACCGAGCGTGAGGATGTAGCCGTTGCCGCGACCCTTGTCGTGGAACAGCGCGCCGGGCTTCGGGCCGCGCGTCAGGTTGTAGGCCGCAACCGCCGTGATGCTCACGCCGTCCACGGTCTTGGTCTCACCGTTCGAGATGATCGTCGTGGTACCGGGGAACTTACCCTCGAGCGCCTTCGGCGCGACGAACTGAGTGGACGCCTTCTTGACCTTGTCGATCGCCTTCGGGTCCATGTGATCCCCGTGGACGTCCGTGACAATGATGATGTCCGCGGGCTTGAAGTTCGTCAGGCTGCCCATCGACGTCGGATCGATGTGAATCACCTTGCCGCCGTACTCAATCTGCACATGGGCATGTGCCATCGACGTGAGCTCGATGTTGCCGCCGGTGGCGGGCACCGTGTCCGCCGCGATCGTTACCCCAAATGCGGCAACGACTGCCGCGACTCCGAACCATACGCGCATAGATAGACCTCCTGACACACAAAACGATTGAAACACGTGTCCTGAGTTTATGCCGTTTCTCCCCGAGCGCGGCCTGCCGCACAGCCAGACCATCGCCGAGAGCCCACGAAAAGACGAAGCAGCGCGCTGCCGGTAAAGCTGACAGAGAGCCATGTATCGCTAACCGATCCACGGATGCCCGCGTCGCGAGCGGCGTTGGAACGGCATCCGACACGCCTCCACGACGCAGAGCCCCCGCCAGGTGGTCTGCCTACGGGCGGACATTACGTGCCACTGGCTGATCCCGGCCGTGCAGGAATCCTTCGCGCGACGGCTTGGCGCGATTCTGTAATCGCCTGGGTATTCGACGACAGATTCGGCATCGACCATGCAGATCGACGTCGTGCAGCCCCATCGTTCGCCACCAGCAGCGAAGGAGAGACAGCGTACGGCGGGTGCTACGGCCCATTGCTCACCGTTCGCGGGGTGCAAGGGACACGCCAAGGCGGTCTGGTGTCTGGGTTGGGTTTGCAGTGGCACCGCGTCGATCGCCACGTTGCAACCGACGACTTTCTGCACGGAAAGGACGCTGGCCGTCGTCTTCGCCGAATCATGATCACACCGAGACGAAAGCTCACACGTGGCGCCCGCGGCATGGTCCTGCTGGTGTGTCTCGGTCTGTGCATGTCGGCCGCTGCGCTGGCACAGGGACAGCCTCCGCCTGACGCGGGATCCGCGCCAGCGCCCAGAGTAGGTAACCCGCCACTTCGGGCCCTGTTTGGCAGCTCCGAGACCGACCCGGAGTTGACACGGGGCGTCGATATCACGGGTTCCGTCTTCGAGGTGTACGACCAGAATCTGCTGGCCGAGGCCGGAATGCAGGCACCGTCGCGACTGCTCGAACGTCGCGGGGCATATACGAATCTCCTGGGCGACGTGCGATACGAGCGCCGTGGCTCGCGCCTGCAACTCGGTGGGACCGGCGGCGCGAGCGCCCGCTACTACCCGGGCATCAGCGAGTTCCTGGCGACCGACTATCACGCGGGTTTCGGCGTATCTGCTCGAACGACTCCGCTGACGACCGTTGCGGTCAACCAGGCGTTCTCGTACTCCCCGATTTTTCTCCTGGGCCTGTTCGTGACCGGGCAGGAGCCGCGGCTGGGTGACCCCAGGCAGTCGGTCACGGACTTTGCCGTCACCGACGATCGATCGGTGACCACGAGCACGAGTGCGGACGTTGAACGCCGCCTGTCGGACCGATCGCTGGCCATTGCGTCGGGAAGCTATCGACGAAGTCACTACCTCGTCGAGAACCCGAATGGGACCGACTTCACGACGTTGGACGGCGGTGGTGTTTATCGATACCTGCTGTCGAACGACCACGACCTGGAGCTCGGATACACCTACCGTCGCGCGCGGTATTCGGGTGAGGGGTTGTTCGGCCCGCGTCCGGAGCCGAATGAGCACATCGTGAACGCCGGGTTCTCCTATCACCCGACGCTGACGGAATCACGACCCACGGTCGTGACCTTCGACGTCGGCACCGCGATTGTGCATGCGCCAGTTCCCACGGATGTGTTTCGACTCACCAGGCAAGTACGCGTCGTGGGCGAAGCGACCGTCCTGCACCAGGTGGGACGCACCTGGCTCCTCGAGGGAGCGTTCAAGAGGGGCACGGCATTTGTCGAAGGACTCGGCGCTCCGGTGTTCGTCGATGCTGTGACCGCCACCGCCAACGGATTCCTCAATCGTCGCACGGACATGTTGCTGTCGCTGTCGTACTCCAGCGGTGAGCCGTCGCTCGTAGGCGCGATCACGACGTTCTCGACCACGTCCGTCAATGCGCGGGTGCGATTCGCACTGTCGTCACGCTGGGCCGTTACCTCCGAATATCTCTTCTACCACTACGACTTCTCGAAAATTCCGGATCTGCTTCCCGGGCTGAATCCGAGGGTCCAACGGAACAGCGTACGGGCGGGTGTGTCGTTGTGGCTGCCAGCCTTCCGGCCCTGAGCAGCGTGCCCTTCCGTTCACCTCATCCACTGCCATGTGCGGCATAGCGGGCATCGTCGGCCGCATTTCGGACGAGAACCACTCGGCTCTCGAGCGCATGACCGTGGCCATGAAACATCGAGGGCCCGATGGATCGGGCGTCTGGACGAGTTCGCCGGATGCACGTGGCTTCGGGTGCCTTCTCGGACATCGACGCCTGGCGGTCATCGACCTTTCCAGTGCCGCGGATCAGCCGATGAGCCATCCGGCGATCGGGACAGGTCACACGGTCGTCTTCAACGGCGAGCTCTACAACTTCAAGGATCTCCGTCGAGATCTGCAGCGAGAAGGAGAGGACTTCACCTCCACCGGAGACACCGAAGTCTTGCTGCGTCTGCTGGTGCGACGCGGGCCTGATGGTATCCAGCAGCTCCGCGGCATGTTCGCCTTTGCGTTGTGGGATGACCGTGCTCGACGGCTTCTGCTCGCGCGCGATCCGCTCGGCATCAAGCCGCTGTATGTCTGTCAGAACCCTGATTCCCACGGAGACTGGTCGCTCGCCTTCGCTTCCGAAGTGCGCTCGATACTCGCGTCCGGGCTGCTGAAGCAGCCCCGGCTTGATCGCCGCGCGATCCGATCGCTGCTCTGGAACGGATTCGTGGCCGGACCCGCGACAGCCGTTGAAGGTATCGAGTCCGTGGGAGCGGGAGATCTGTGGTGGACACGTCCCTCGGGCACGGTGGAGAAGCGGACCTACTGGACGATGCCTCCGCGAGATCGACAGGAGCCGATCGACGAGGCGCAGCTGAAAGAGGTTATCGCAGACAGCGTGGCACGACATCTCGTCGCCGACGTCCCGCTCGGGGTCTTCCTGTCAGGCGGAATCGATTCGAGCGCCGTGGCTGCGCTTGCTCAGCGGGCGAACCACGCTCCCGTTCACACCTTCACGCTGAGCTTCGACGAGCAGAAGTACAACGAAGGGGAATTTGCCCGCGCAATTGCCAAGGCGATTGGAACGGAACACACGGAAGTCCGCCTGACCGAATCGGGCTTTGCCGCTGCGCTCGAAACGGCGATCGACACACTCGACCAGCCAACGTTCGACGGACTGAACTCGTACTACGTGTCGAAAGCCGTCCGTGAGGCCGGCCTCACGGTGGCGCTGGCCGGGACGGGTGGGGACGAGCTGTTCGGCGGGTATCCGAGCTTCCACGCCATGCCCATGCTCCAGAAGTGGGCACACCGGACCCGGCTGCTCCCGTCCGGCATGCGCATGCTCGGCGCGCGTGCGGTGAGTCGTGTTCTCGCCGGCAGTGGACGCATCACGCCACCGCAAACCCGCTGGGCGAAGCTTCCCGACATGGTGCGTGCGGGTGAAGACATCACCGCGCTCTATCAGCTCGCCTATGCGCTCTTTCTGCCTGAGTTCCAGGAGCGGCTTCTGCGTCCGGCCGACGCGGACGAGATGGAGTACGGCCTGACGCCGGAGCTGTCCCATCGGCTGCACGCGGAGATCGCCGGGCGCAGCCCGATATCCGCCGTCGGGATTCTCGAGCAGCGTGTCTTCCTGGGGGAGCGTCTGCTCCGCGACACCGACGCAGCCAGCATGGCTGTCTCACTCGAGACGCGACTGCCGCTCGTGGACAGCGTGGTCGCAGAAGCCGTGAACCGGCTACCGGACTCCGCACGTTTCGAGCCGCTCGGCCGCAAGGGCGTGCTGCGCCGCGTGGGTCTCGAAGGTCTCGACCCGGCACTCTTCGAGCGGCCGAAGCAGGGCTTCGTACTGCCGTTCGACAGTTGGATTCGCAAGTCCCTCGGGCGCGACATGGACGACACCATGCGCGACCCGCAACTGGCACAGGCGGTTGGCCTCGACGGCAAGACCGTCGAAGGGCTGTGGTCGGCATACCAGGAAGGTGCGCGAGGACTGTATTGGTCGCGAGTATGGGTGCTCTACATTCTGATCCGCTGGTGCCATCGGCATCGCGTACTGGCATAGACGTGCTGCCCCTGACATCTGAGCGTGTCCCGGGCCGCCGTTACTGTCTCATCACGCCGTGTCGAGACGAGGCCACGTACGCGAGCCGGACGATTGAGAGCGTCGCTCGTCAGACGCTTCCGCCCGCTCTGTGGGTGGTCATGGACGATGGGTCGAAGGATGGGACGGCGTCAATCGTCGAACGATATGCCGCGACGCTGCCGTATCTGCGACTCCTTCGCCGTTCCGATCGAGGGCGGCGAAAAGTCGGTCCCGGCGTGATCGAGGCGTTCAATGCGGGATACGCCAGCATCAATCCAGAAGACTTCGACTACATCTGCAAGCTGGATCTCGATCTCGAGCTGCCGCCCGGCTACTTCGAGGCGCTCGTACAACGAATGGAGGCGGAACCTCGCCTGGGGACCACTTCAGGGAAGCCGTGGTTCGTCCACCCCCGATCCGGTTCGCTCGAACCCGAAGTGTGTGGCGACGAGATGTCGGTGGGCATGACGAAGTTCTATCGCCGGTCGTGCTTCGTCGAGATCGGCGGTTTTGTCGAGCAGGTGATGTGGGACGGCATCGACTGTCACCGCGCGCGGATGCTGGGCTGGCTTGCCGAGAGCGTCGATAACGAGGCGCTCCCCTGCTCATACCCTGGGCGCAGACCAATTACGGCAATGGAGGTCTGGGTGTCGCAATCTCCATCGCCATAGCCGAAATCGCGATGGTGACCTCAGGCCTGTGGATTCTGCCGCGCGGCATCGTCGATCGACGTGTGGTGCGGACCTGCGTCCGATGCCTCACCGCGGCTGTCGCCATGGCTGCCGTGGGGTTTGTGGCGATGGACCAACCGCTGGTGGCGATCCCCGCGGCGACCACGACATACGTGGCTATTCTCTGGTTCGCGCGAGAGATCGATGCGGACCTGCTGATGCTGCTGCCTCCGTGGCTCTCGAGCCGTCTCCGGCTCCTCGAGCGACAGGCAGCCGGGACGTAGATCGATGAGACACGATTCCGTCCGCTCAGCTCATGTGGTGATGTCCGGTGAAACCACGCCGGAAGGGCCGGGCCGCACGGCCATGAGTACATCGGGTGAACCGGCGAGCTGGTATCCACGTTCCTGGAGCGTGCGCAACACCGTCATGGCCCGCGCCATTCCGAGCTCGCGCCAATGAAGCTCCATCAGGATCTTTGGAACGTCGATGTCGAAACTCCTGACGAGGTCGTATTCCCCGCCTTCGATATCGCACACCAGCATGTTCGCGTGGTGGGTACGGATGAGCTCGTCCAGATCGACGACGTCAACCTTCAGTGTTCTGATCAGTCGCCGCTCAGGGTTGGTCAGGTGGATGGGCGAAATGCTCGACGCCCAGTAGTCCGTGTATTCGTGGAAGTCCACCGTGCGACGCGAACCGTTCAGCGAGTGAAGGGGATCGGCCGGTATTTTCGCGGCCACGGCATTGATGACCGTGATGTTGCCCAGGTGGCTCGTATTGAGGCGGATCAGGTCGGCCATGCCCGGCGAGGCCTCGACGGTCACGTGTGTCTGGGCAGCGCAGCGCCTGCCGTATCGGTTGGCGAGAAACCCGATACCGGCTCCCAGCTCGATGACGCGGTCATCGGGACTCAGGTACTCGTCGAGCAGCGTAAGCTCCGGCGTTTCGTAGTCCCCGGTCACCAGGTGATAGAAGATCGCCGGCGACACGATCGCCTTGGGGACCGTGAGCATGCCGACGCTGGTGTGGAACTGGTCTCGGAGACCGAGCGTCCAGGGCAGCTTCCGTGCGTGAAAGGCGACCTTACGTGCGACAGGGGATACGACGTGCTCGACGAGGCTCACGGTCGTTCCACAGTTCGCGTGTGATTGTTCAAGATGAACCTCGCCTTGCATGGATCGCGCCTGATGGGAGGTCGAAGGTCAAAAGCGGCCCTCACGCTCTGTGTGCTGGTCGTCAGCGCCGTGGCCTTGAGAGCCTGGCGGCTCGATGTTCCTGTCTTGTCGGTGGACGAGGCGGAGTCCGCATTGAACGCGCTGACCATCGTGGCCGACGGGGTCCCTGGAGACCGCTTTCTCGGTCAACCCCTCTACGAAAATACGCTCGTTCGCCCGTGGCCGGACAGCGCGGAGTACGAGTTCAAGGACCTCAGCTATTCGGATCGCGGCCTGGCCGTCTACCACTCATGGCTTCCGCTGTATTCGATCGCCGTGGCATTCCGTCTCGCCGGAGTGACGAGCGAAGAGGCGCGCCAGGGCACTCCACCTCGCGATGGGTCTCAGGCCGAAATCAGTCGTTGGACTGTTGTACCCCGGTTACCTGCGGTCGCCTTCGGTGCACTCCTCGTCGTGGCGGTGTGGGCACTCGGGTGGCAAATTCATAGCTTTCCGGCTGCAATAGCACTCGCCCTTGCGGCGGCGGGGTCGAACTTCTTCGTGTTCGCGGGCCGGGCCTCGAGGTATTACTCCGCCACGCTGGCGTTCAGCGCGCTCTGCGGTCTCGCGATCTGGAACGCATGGCGTCGCGGCCGCATGTCGGATCACGCACTGGTTGGGCTTGCCGTGGGTGCGCTTTTTCACGTCCACTTCGTGAGCTCCGTCGCCCTCACGCTGTTGTATCTCCTCGCCGCGCCGTTGGGACGACGGCAGCCAAGACTCTGGCTGCGCGTGCTGACCTGCGGAAGTGTCAGCGCACTGCTGGTACTACCGTGGGCGGCCTGGTCAGGCCTGTTGAGTCAGGCAACGTGGATGCCCGGGGCACGTGACTACCTCGATTTTCGGATGGTGGTGGGCTCGCTGCCGAACACGAACCTCATTGTCTGGGCCGAGCTTGTGCTCGGAGTCATCTGGTTCGTTGCGGCGACGCGGCAGAACAGCCGACTGAGCGATCGGTGGCGACACCCGATCTTCGAAGCCGCGCCTGGCATGTATTTCGCTGGTGCCTGGCTCACGGTGTCGTATTTCTGTTTTCTTTTTCTGATACCGGCCGCGAGTTTCTTCCCGTACAGGCTGAAGCTCATGGTGGCAGTGCCAGGGCTGGTGGTCATGGCGCTCTTCGCTACCGCTCTCGGTCGCGCGATACGTCCGGCGTCGAATTTTCTTCCAGCCGCCGGTCTGGCTGTGCTGCTGACGCTGTCGGGCCAGTTGCCGCCGCGCGTGCCCGACGTTCCAGACCCGGCGTTCGCGGACCTGATTGCGACCGTTCGCGATTGGCGGCTCAATCCTGGTGGTCGCATCTTCGCGAGTCCGAACGATCACCTGGTGCTGACCTATTACTCCGGCCGTCCTGTGCAGAGCATCGCTCCGGTACGCCGGGAATGGCTGGATGGATTTGCCAACGACCTGTTGATTGTCGAGGGCTTGAACTATGTCGTTCCGGGTTTGGATGATGTTCAGGAAGTCGGACGACGCCAGGGACTCACCTGGAGCGAGGCGGACGCGCGCTTCCGTGCGTGGGAGGCAGTGCAGGTGGCCACTGGCACCGAATTGCGGGCCACAGGCGCCAACGTGGTCGCTGGGGCGGGTACGCCTGACCGCGTTGACCCGGCGCTCATCGACCTCGTACACCAGGCGACGCGCGACGAAGTCGCCGGCTTTGTCAGAGGGACGCCGCTTGGGCAGGGACGTGACCTCGCGACGTATCAGGATCTTCGTGACGCGTTCTTCTACTGGTTCGCCAACCCTCAGTTGCGCACGGGCGCAGCGTTGAACTACCACGCGTGCCGGACGAGTGCCTACACGTACATCCATCCAAGCGGTTTCGCGCTGCTCGACTGCCGTGTGAGCCGTACCGCCCCCTTACCCCAGACGAAGCTGGCTTCAGGTGCCCTATGGCCGTGAATATTGCCGTCCGCGACGCGGATATCGAGCTCGACCCACGCACTCGCGAGGACTGCGAAGTGTCGGTGGTGATTCCTTGTCTGAATGAAGTGAAAACGATCGAGTTCTGCATTCGCAAGGCACAGGGCTTCCTCGAGCGGGAAGGTGTGTGCGGCGAAGTCGTGGTGGCCGACAACGGAAGCACGGATGGGTCTGACGTGATCGCCGCGAGTCTTGGCGCGCGGGTGATCCCAGTCACCCAGCGCGGCTATGGCGCTGCGCTGCGAGCCGGCTTCGAGGCTGCCCGCGGCCGATACATTTTCATGGGCGACGGGGACGCTAGCTACGACTTTTCAGCACTCGCACCGTTTCTGGCGCGTCTGCGCGCGGGCGACGACCTCGTGGTGGGCAATCGATTCCGTGGAGGCATCGCTCCCCTGGCGATGCCGCCGGCGCACCAGTATTTTGGCAATCCACTTCTGAGCCTGTTCGCCCGAATCTTCTTCCGCGTTCCGCTGGGCGACGTCTATTGCGGGCTCCGCGGCTTCCGGCGCGACGCTCTCCCGGCGCTGGATCTCCAGAGTATGGGGATGGAATTTGCCCTCGAGATGATCGTGAAGGCACGGCTGCTCAACATGCGGATCTCCGAGGTCCCGACGACACTCTCGCCGGACGGTCGTGGCAGGCCGCCTCACCTGCATACGTGGCGCGACGGCCGTCGCAGTCTGCTCCTGTATCTGGCGAGCATGCCATCGGGCATGCTCCTGTATCCCGGAGCGCTCCTCATGGCGCTCGGACTGATCCTGGGAACGGTCCTCGTCGCGCAACCCATCTCCGTCTACGGCATTCATCTGGACGTGCACACGCTGCTCTACTGCGGTGCGGCCGTCCTGCTGGGCTTCCAACTGGTCAGCTACTCGATCGTTCTCAGATTTCTGATGGTGGCGGCACATCTGCTCCCGCCAGACGAGGGCATTGCGAGACGAGTCGGGGACAATCTCAAGCTCGAGCACGGACTCGCCCTGGGACTGGTGCTCATCGTCGCAGGGATCGGTGGCGTCCTGTGGCTCTTCCGTGACTGGCAGGTGGGTGCGTTTGGTAACCTCGATCCGTTCCTTGCGATGCGTATCGCGATCCCCTCTGCAACGTCGGTCACCCTGGGTCTTCAGGTCACATTCGCGGCGCTGTTTCTCAGCCTGGCAAAGTGGCACGTGCGCGCGCGCACCAACGGCTAAGCCCAGTCGAACTCGGAAACCACGAAGACACGAAGATCCACGAAGTTAATGATCTAAATGATGTTCTTCGTGTTCTTCGTGGTTGATTGCTATCTTGCTGAAACTGGCAGGAAGACTTCGAAGACGGCGCCGTTGTCATTGCGGGCGCTGATGCTGCCGCCGTGGCGCTCCACGATCGCCTTCGCAATGGAGAGGCCCAGGCCGCTGCCTCCGGTCGCCTTGCGCGCCATGTCCACTTTGTAGAAGCGGTCGAAGATCTTGGGAAGGTGCTCGGGTGCAATGCCAGGACCGCTGTCGCGGACGCTGAGCCGAACGTGATCCCCGACCCGTTCACCTGAGAGCGTCATGGTGCCGCCGTCAGGCGTATGCCGCAGTGCGTTGGCAGCAAGGTTCTGGATCGCCTGTTCGAGGCGATCGGGATCGCCGTCAACGGTGCGGGCGTCTTCCGAAACCCGGATCATGAGCTGAACGTTGCGACTGGTCATCTCGCGCCCGTGGCGTTCCGCGACACGGTCAAGTAACGACGACACGTCCACGGTGGAGTGGCGCAGTGATATGCCACCGCCTTCGAGTCTCGCCAGATCCAGAAGATCGCCGACGATTCGCTCCAGACGATAGGACTCCTCTGTGACGATGCCCAGGTACCGTGTCCGCGTGTCGGCATCGATATCGAGGTCTGGCATCGAGAGCGTCTCGAGGTACCCGCGCATCGCCGTCAACGGCGTGTTCAGCTCGTGGGAGACATCGGCGAGGAGCTGACGTCTTGTCAGGTCAGACGACTGCAGCGCCTCCGCTCGGGCCGCAAGCTCTTCCGCCATACGGTTGAATGAACCGGCCACCGCGGCGACTTCATCGCCTCCGCGGTCAGGCACTCGCGCGCGCAGATCGCCTTGACCGAGCCGGTCGGTGGCGTCCTGCACCTGCTTCAGACGCCGTCGCACGGGACCAAACACGATGAACGCAATCAACGAGACGCCAACGACGAGAACCCCGCCGCCAACCAGGCCCATGGTCGGCCCAAGCTCACGAGCGATTCGCGACAGCGGCGGGCGCCCGAGCACGGCGACTTCTCCGACGACGGTGTCGCCAACGACGATGAGCGAGATATTGCCGCGAGGTACCGGTGGCCCGTCGAGACGTTCACGGGAGCGAGCAGGGTCGTCGGGATCGTCTGGAAACTGGGCACGTCGTTGAAATCGCCCGCGTGGGCCGTCGCCACGTCCTGGGAACTCACCAGGGCCTGGGCCTCGACCAAAGAGACGACGCTGTGAAAACTCGAAGCGTCGCTGCGCGCCTTCTTTCAGCTGATTGATGAGGTCCTGCGACACCCCTGCATCGTTCACGACGATTCGTCCGTCTCGCATGATGACGACGAACGCCTGGAACACGTTGCCGAACTGATCCCGGACGTACTGCGCCAGATCAAGTGCCGGCTCGTCGGCCAACGCCACGCCGATGTCTGACGACACGAGTTCGGCGAGGCGCTGAGGACTGCTGGCGGGCATGGAGCCTGCAATCCGGTCCGTGATCCAGAGAAACAGCGCTCCCTGCGCGACGAGCATCAACGCGAGAAACGCCATCAGGCCGAGGCCAATTCGCCAGTACAGGCTTCGATACCAGCGGACGTGCGTTCCGCGCTGTGTCACGGCAGGTGTTCCGGACGCAGTCGAGGGATCAGACATCGGCAGCCTTGTAGCCCCCGCCCCAGACGGTGAGGATCACCGAAGGCTCCGCGGGGTTGGACTCGACTTTCTTCCGCAATCGTTTGACGAGCGTGTCTACGCTGCGCGGGGTGACGAACGCTTCGTCCTTCCACACCTTGCTGAGCAGCGCGTCGCGGCTGAACACGATGCCCGCGTGAGTCAGCAGCACATGGAGCATCTGGAACTCATTTGTCGTGAGTTCCACCGGCCGGCCGCTCACGAGCACCTTGCGGCGAGCCGGATCCATCTCGATGTGCTTGTAGACAACGGGCCGGTCGGTGTCGGAGACGGCCGACGGCTCTCGGCCGGGGGCCCGGCGCAGCAGGGCCCGCACTCGTGCCATGAGCTCGCGCACGCCGAACGGCTTGCTCAGATAGTCATCCGCACCGCTGTCCAGACCGACCACCTTGTCCGATTCCTCACGTCGTGCGGTCAGCATCAGGATTGGCACGTCCGTGTTCTGTGAATCCCGCCGGATTGCGCGGCAGACCGTCACGCCGTCGAGACCGGGCAGCATCAAGTCCAGGATCACGAGGTCGAATCGCTGCTCTCTGGCCAGTTTGAGCGCGACGTCTCCGGCCGATGCCTCCACGCACGAGAGCTGCTCGAGGCCGAGGTGCAGACACACCAGTTCGCGGATGTGCGCCTCGTCCTCCACGACGAGCACGGTTGGTCTGGATCGTGTGTTGGCTTCCACGGCGTCTGTCGCGGCGCCAGTGTACCCCGCCGGAAGTTGAGGAGACATCACAGTCATTCCACCGCGCTTCCGTGGTGAGGTTGTGGCGCAGTTGTGAAAAAACGATGGCAGCCGCCTGCCTTTGAAATGTCACGGACGCATCACACGCGGGCCACATCGATCGTTTCCAATCAGTGCATGAAACGAATCCTGCTGGTCCTGGCCGCGGTGCTGCTTGTGACGGCATCGGTCGCGGCGTATTACCGGGTCAACCGCGCCCCGGACAAACCCGAGGTCGCCGTCGCCACGGTCACTCGAGGTGACGTTGTGCAGACCGTCGATGCCACGGGCACGCTCCAGGCTGTCACCACGGTCCAGGTGGGAAGCCAGGTGTCGGGCACGATCAAGGCGCTGCGGGCGGACTTCAACTCCCGTGTACGGAAGGGGCAGGTGATCGCCGAGCTGGACCCATCCCTGCTGCAGGCTCAGGTCGAGCAGACACAGGCGGCGCTCGTCCGGAGTGAGGCCGAAGTCGATCGCGCCCGGATCCTGGCAGACGATGCCCAGGTGAAGGTCAAGCGGGCTCGAGAGCTGTTTGCTGCACAGTTGATCCCGAGGGTCGATCTCGAGACTGCTGAGTCTGCTGTTCGCGAGGCAGAGGCATCGATCAAGTCTGCTGATGCCCAGACGGTCCAGGCGCGCGCGTCGCTCAACCAGAACAAGATCAACCTGGCCCACGCGGTCATCACGGCGCCGATTGACGGGATCGTTGTGTCACGGAACGTCGATGTCGGGCAGACCGTCGCCGCGAGCATGTCGGCGCCCACGTTATTCGTGATCGCGCAGGACCTGACCCAGATGCAGGTGAGCGCCAGCGTGGACGAGTCCGACATCGGTCGTATCGAGTCGGGCCAGGACGTCACATTCCAGGTGGACGCGTATCCCGGAGAGACGTTCTCCGGCACGGTGACCCAGGTGCGCCTCAACGCGGTAATCGAACAGAACGTTGTGAGCTACGTGACGGTCATCGACGTGCCGAACCCCGAACTGAAGCTCAAACCGGGAATGACGGCGAACGTCACGATCGAGATCCAGAAGGCTGCCGATGTGCTCCGCGTCCCGAGTGCCGCGCTTCGATTCGTACCCACGCAGGAGCTGCTGACCTCGCTTGGTCAACAGGACGGAGGCCGTCCTCGAACCCAGGGCCGCGCGGTCTGGGTGCTTGCCGCTGGACATCTCAATGCCGTGCCGGTCCACGTTGGCATCAGCGACGGCGTCAACACGGCAATCGACGATGGCGCGCTGATAGAAGGCGCGTCAGTGGCCACGGGCGCGGCCGTCGCCCAGAGCGCATCGGCGACGCCCGCCGAGTCATCGCCGCTGCTGCCGCGTTTCCCCGGGGGAAACCGTGGCGCGGGTGGCGGCCAGCGCGGGCAGAACGCTGGAGGTCCGCGATGACTCACCCGGTGATCGCCGTGAAGGATCTGACCAAGACATACACGGTTGGCGAGGTGTCGGTGCAGGCTCTGCGTGGGGTGTCGCTCGACATCCAGGCGGGAGAGTTCGTCGCGTTGACGGGACCGTCAGGATCGGGAAAGTCCACGTTCATGCACCTGCTCGGGTGTCTCGATCGGCCCACGGCTGGCGAGTATTCGATCAACGGCCGCGACGCAGCCCTTCTCACGGGACATCAGCTGGCGCGCGTCCGCAACCGGGAGATTGGCTTCGTGTTTCAGGGGTTCAACCTCCTGTCGCGCACGTCGGCGATCGAGAACGTCGAACTCCCGCTGCTGTATGCCGGCAGCATCGGCGCAGCCGAGCGCCGTGCCCGCGCCGGGGAGGCGCTCTCGGCCGTCGGGCTCGGAGACCGGATGCACCACCACCCGAACCAGATGTCCGGAGGCCAGCAGCAACGCGTGGCCATCGCTCGCGCGCTCGTGAATAATCCTGCGCTCGTTCTCGCGGACGAGCCGACCGGGAACCTCGATACCCGGACAAGCATCGAGATCATGGGGATTCTTCAATCCCTCAATCTCAATCGCGGACTGACCATCGTGCTCGTGACACACGAGCCGGACATCGCCGAATACGGCACGCGCATCGTGTCGTTCCGTGATGGCCGCGTGCAATCGGATCGTCCCGTCCCGGTTCGACGCACGGCTGCTGTCGAATTACAGGAACTCGCCGTGAGCGCGGCAGCTTGAGAGGCGCCATGTCTCCATTCATGACCCTGGTCATTGCTCTCAAGGCGCTGCGCCGCAACGCGATGCGCACGGCGTTGACCGCGCTCGGCATGATCATCGGCGTTGCCGCCGTCATCGTCATGGTCGCGATTGGCAACGGCGCGCGTTCGTCGATCGAGACCCGCATCCAGAGCGCCGGCTCGAACATCGTCATGGTCAGCGCCGGCTCCGGTCAGTTTGGTCCGGTACGTCAGGGGCAAGGCAACACCACGACCCTGACTGGAGACGACGCGGAGGCGATCAAGAGCGAGGTGCAGGGCATCCGGTATCTCTCGCCGGGCGTCAACACGCGCACGCAGGTTGTATCCGAGACTGCGAACTGGGGCACACAGATTCAAGGCACTGGCGCGGATCTCACAGCCATCCGGTCGTGGGCGCTGCAGTACGGCGCGTTCTTCACTGAGCAGGACGTGACGCGAGCGTCCAAGGTGGCCGTTCTCGGCTCAGTCGCGCGCGACCAGCTCTTTGGAGCTGGTGTAGACCCGACGGGAGCAGTGATCCGGGTTCGTAATCAGCCGTTCCGGGTCATCGGCGTGCTGACGAGCAAAGGCCAGGCTGCGACGGGACAGGACCAGGACGACACCATCGTCGTCCCCTACACGACCGTGCAGAAGAAGCTGCTCGGACAGACGCACATTCAGAACATCACCATCTCCGCGGACGACGGTGTGGCGCTCGACGGGCTGTCAACGCGAATTGCCGATTTTCTGCGCGTGCGCCATCAGATCGGAGCCGGTGAAGACGACGACTTCATGGTGCGGTCGCTCGAAGAGATGGCCAGCGTGCTGACGTCCACGACGACAACCATGACCTGGCTGCTGGCCAGCATCGCCGCCGTGTCGCTCCTCGTCGGGGGCATCGGCATCATGAACATCATGCTCGTGTCGGTCACCGAAAGGACGCGCGAAATCGGCCTCCGGCTGTCGGTTGGTGCGCGCGATCGCGACGTGCTGCTCCAGTTCCTCGTCGAGGCCATCGTCCTCAGCCTGGCCGGTGGTCTCATCGGCATTGGTCTCGGGCTGGCAGGTTCGTTCGCTGTGACCTATTTCATGCAGTGGCCGTCCGTGGTGTCGCCAGGTGCCGTGCTGCTGTCGTTCGGATGCGCCGCTGCCATCGGCGTGTTCTTTGGCTTCTATCCAGCGCGCAAGGCCGCGAGCCTGGATCCAATTGAAGCGCTTCGCTACGAGTAGCCCGATGCGAAAACTTTTGTTCACTCTCTTTCTTCTGGCCGGTGCCCCAGCCTTTGCCCAGACGCAGAATGCTGCGGGCGGCACGAACCTCACGCTGGCGGATGTGGAGCGCCTCGCGCTCGATCGCAATCCGCAGCTCGCGGAGGCACGTCTCGAGATTGCCGCCGCTGATTACCAGGTTGCACTGCAGCGAGCGGCTTACAGTCCACTGTTCAGCGCATCGCTCGTGCAGCGGTCGCAGACGAATCCCTCGACCACCCAGTTGTCAGGGGGCCAGCAGCTCGTGTCCACGGATACCTCGTCGTACACGAGCGCTGTCTCGAAGGCCTTGTCCTGGGGAGGAGGTCGCATAGACGTTGATTTCACGGGCACGCGGACCGGGACGTCCAACGTGTTTGCCACGTACAACCCGAGCTTCTCTTCGTCAGTCGCCGCGTCCATGACGCAGCCACTCTTGCGTGGGTTTCGTTTCGACTCGACCCGGGCCCAGATAGCGCAGGCAGGCATCGCTCGTCGCATCGCAGACGTTGCGCTCCGGCGAGAGGCGGCGACGCTGCTGGCGACGGTGCGGCGCGCGTATTGGGAGCTCGTGTACACCGTCGATGCGCTCGAAACCGCCAGGCAGTCGGAATCGCTCGCGCAACGGCAGCTGCAGGACAACCGTGTCAGGCTCGAACTCGGCACCGTCGCGCCGATCGACGTCCTGGAGTCCGAGGCTGAGGTCGCAGCGCGTCACCAGGTGGTGACGCAGGCCGAAGGTGCATGGCGGATCGCGCAGGTTGCGCTCAAGGAGGAAATCATCTCCGGCACAACCGATCCGCTTTGGGGATCGACGATCGTGCCGATCGACAGACCGACAGGTGCGCCTCGTTCCCTTGACCTGTCGCAGGCAGTCGCCAGCGCGCTGTCGAACAGGACCGACCTTGTCACCGCGCGTGAACAGCGCGCAGCAGCCGACATCGATCTCCGGCTCCTCGGAGACGAGCGCAAGCCCGCTGTCGATCTGACGGCGAGCTACTCGCTCAACGGCATCGGTGGCACGCAGATTCTCCGACAGTCGGGCACGCTTGGCAGTGAAGTCGTCGGAACGCTGGCTGGAGGGTACCTCGATGTCCTTCGCTCGCTCGGCGGTCTCGACTATCCCACCTGGACCGTTGGCGTAAATGTCACGTTGCCATTGGGCACACGGGCGGCTGACGCCGCTTTTGCCCGTGCGCAAATCGCTCGTCGTCAGGCAGACGTCCGCGTCGAGGCCCTGGAGCTGCAGGTTTCGGCGCAGGTCACGCGGAACAGTGAGCAGGTGAAGAGCGCGGAAGAGCAGATCGCTTCTGCAGGAACCGCACGTCAGCTTGCCGAGCGCCGGCTGGACGCCGAGGAGGCGAGGCGCGCGGCCGGGCTCTCAACAACATTCGCGGTCCTGCAGGCGCAGCGGGATCTCGCAACAGCGCAGAGCAACGAGCTGCGGGCGCAGCTCGACTATCGTCGCGCGCTGGTGGACTTCGATCTGGCCCAGGAAGCGGTCTGATCGATTCGGTCGCGTCGTTCGTTCGTTGTGTGAGCAACAGATAGAAATACGGAGGGTTGAACATGGTTCGTCGAACTGGATTGATTGCGGTAGGTGCGGTGGCTCTGCTGGTTGCTGCTGGTAGCGCGATGGTGCTCGCGCAAGGCCCTGGTCCCAGGGGGCCGCGCGGGGGCGGACCTGGATTCAGAGGCGGTTTGCCGCTGCGCGAACTCTCGCTGACCGACACGCAGCGGACTCAGGTGCAGCAACTGGTGCAGAAGCATCGTGAGGGCACGCGTGCGCTGATGGAAAGTGCGATGAAGGCACGCCAGGCACAG
Organism: Acidobacteriota bacterium; assembly: GCA_013140775.1. Classification (GTDB taxonomy): domain Bacteria; phylum Acidobacteriota; class Vicinamibacteria; order Vicinamibacterales; family UBA2999; genus JABFSA01. The sequence goes on from JABFSA010000041.1 coordinate 19,059, forward strand.
CAGCAAGCGATTGAGGCGGTTCCGACGAATGAATCGGCCATTCGCTCTGCCGCCGCGGCGGTTGCTGACGTCGAAGCGGATCTTGCGGTGCAGCAGGCTCAGCTGCAGAACGAGATCTTCAACCTGCTGACGCCGGAGCAACAGCAGCAGCTCCAGAAGGTTCGTGCCGATCGCGAGGCGCGGATGAAGCAGCGAGCCCAGCAGCGGCCACAGCGTCGTCCTGCGTAACAGCCGTCCACCCTCGTCATGGGCCGGACGTGCGTCGTCGTGGGGTGGCGGCCCGGTCAGAGCCGGGCCGCCGCTCTTGTTCCTCGAGTTTAGGACGTCCCTTCGAGATGACGCGCCAAATGGTCGCATGCTCGAGCCGGCGTGTCACACCTACGCTCCTTGATTGACCCTACCGGTACGGGAATTGCTCCGGTCAGTACTGGGACGCATCAGCGTCCTCAAAAGATCCGGAGGACTTTCGTGAAACTGATCCGAGCGCTCATGCTTGCGACAGCCACGCTCTCGCTTGTCGTATCGCCCATGCTCGTGAGCGACGTTCAGGCACAGCGACGAGGTGGCCGGCGCGCCGCGGCGCCGCGCGCTGGCGGCGTTGTCGTGGCTGCGTACTATCGACCGGCGTTCATCTCGCCGTTCTACTACGACCCCTTCTACGACCCATGGTGGTACCCCTACCCCTACGGCTGGGGTCGTCCCTACGGCTATGGCTACGGACGCTATTACGACGAGGACACGGCATCGTTGCGCTTGCAGGTCACTCCGCGCGAGACGCAGGTGTACGTCGATGGGTACTACGCTGGAGAAGTTGACCAATTCGACGGTGTTTTTCAGCGACTGCGTCTCGAGTCCGGAAGTCACGAGGTTGCGCTCTATCTGCCGGGCCATCGCACGGCCACGCAGAGCGTCTTCCTGCAGGACCAGGGCACATTCCGTATACGCCACACGATGGAGCAGTTAGCTGCGGGAGAAACCGGCGACACGCGCCCCACGCCTGTTCCCGGTGCACCCTCTGCGAACTCCCGCGCTCGCGACCGGGGACCGGTCCGGCGCGTTGAGCCCCGGAATGAGCCTCGTCAGGATCCGCGCAGCGATCCCCGGCAGGAGAACGTGGTCCGAGGCGATTCGAACTTTGGTGCGATCGCGCTTCGTGTGCAGCCGGCAGACGCAGAACTATTGATCGACGGTGAACGCTGGGACGGCCCGCGCGATGACGAGGCGCTTGTCGTTCAGATTGCGCCGGGCTCGCATCGTGTCGAGGCACGGAAGGACGGCTATCGCCCGTACTCGGGCGAGATCGTCGTCACCGTCTCCGAGACGACGCCGCTCAATATCAGTTTGCCCAGGCAGTAGGAGATCTCAATGCCCCGGTTGATTCGTGTGCTTCCGCTCGTGCTCTTGTTGTCGCCGGTAGTGGCGTCTGCTCAGTCCACTCCCGCGCCACAACAGCTGGTCGTGGAGCGTATTCACACGCCGTTCGTGATCGCTCCCGACTACAAAGTCACCGAGCTCAACGGCGATCGCGAGCGGCTTGCCGGTGGCTATGCCGGCCGGCTCTTTGACGACAAGCTGTTCATCGGAGGCGCCGGATACTGGCTGCTCAATGCCGGTCGAGGCGAGGAGCTTGCCTATGGCGGTGTGCTGCTGGGATGGTCAACCCCGCAGCTTGGGGGCATGAGGGTTGGAGTGCGCAGCCTCATCGGAGGTGGCAGCGGCCGGCTCGCGCGTGACGTGACGTTCCTGCGCGAGGTGCGCGATCCCAGGAGACCCGCACTCGCGGGCGGGGGCACGCCGACGACGGCGCGCGTGTTGGTTCGTGACGACTTCTTTGTCTTCGAACCGCAAGTGAACGTGACGGTCAGTCCCTTCGAGCACGTCGGAGTCAATCTGGCCGGGGGCTATCGTCTGACCGGGCTGACTGACGCATTGGATGGGCATCTGAACGGCGCCACCGGAAGCGTCGGCCTCCAGTTTCAGTGGTAACACCGCCCGGTCGTAGTGCTCGGCTTCAGCCGAGCACTATGCCCTGGCGCAGCTAAAGCTGCGCACTACGACCGACACCGCAGCGCCGCCTATTCCTGATCGTAAAGCTTGAGGGTCAGGCCACCGAGCGTCGCCGCAGCACCCGCGCGCAACGCGGCCGCCAGCATCACCGACTCCGCAACCTCTTCACGAGTGGCGCCCGCGGCCTTGGCCTTCTTCGTGTGATGGTCGAGGCAGTACGGGCACTGTGTCGTGCACGCCACCGCGATCGCCATCAGTTCGCGATACTTCCGTGGAATCTTGCCGTCGTCGCGGCCGACCGTTGAATCCAGCTCGATAAAGGCCTTCCACTCCGTGGGTGCGAGATGCTTGAACTCGCGGAGCAGCTTGCGGTCATCTGAATCGTGGTAGTGGCTCACGCCGGGGTTCCTTTCTGGGCAAACGTCTACCGCGTCCGAAGCCGGACGTCGGTAGATGGGGTGGTGAAGGGGAAAGGCTGATGTTCGCGCATCCTGGCGCGCGACCGTCCCGGGTCGCGTCAGCCGTACTGACTAGAAGTCGCTTTCTTTTTCGACGACGTCGAACACCGTTGACAGCTTGGTGACGACGAGGAGGTCGTTCAAACGCTTGGTGAGATTCAATAACTTCACTTTTCCGCCGTTCTTCGAGGCCGTGACGGTTGCCTGCACGAGCTGGCCGAGACCGGCGCTATCCACGTAAGAGACGCCGCCAAGGTCCAGTAGCACGTTCTTGCGCCCCTGCTGCAGCAGGCTCTGGATCTTGTCCTTCAACTGCATATCGCCGCCGGCGCTCAGTGTGATCTCGCCAGTAATGGTGATGATGGTCACGTCGCCTGCCACCCGCTCTTCGAGCTTCATGAATCCCCCTTCGATCAGTCCTGCGCGGTAGATAGATGTGAGAGCTGCTGCGCCGACCGCAATCGGCCGATCCTATCCCATGTCCTTCAATGGCCCAACAACGGTCAGCTGGCCGGCTGACCCGGGCCCGGACCCTTGTATCTCAGCACCAGGATCGTGATGTCGTCGGCCTGGGGGGCGCCGGCGGCGAAGCGATTGACCGCCGACAGGAGCAGGTCGAGTACCGCTTCGGACTTCAGACCGTGGCAGTGGCGGACAGCGTCGAGAAGCCGATCACGGCCGAATTCGTCATTCTCGACGCTCCGGGCCTCGGTCACCCCGTCGCTGACGATGACGACGATGTCTCCGGGCGCGAGCAGGACGGTCTCGTACTCATACGTGGCCGTAGAAATCAGCCCGACGACCGGGCCGCCGGTTTCCAACCATCGCACACCGTCGCGCTGGATGACGAGCGGCGGTTCCTGTCCAGCGTTGCAGTAGCTGAAATTGCCATCCGGGGACACGACCCCGTAGCACATCGTGGAGAACCGGGCGTCGATCGCGCGTCGCAACAACGCCTTGTTGATACGCGCCATCGTGTCGGCCGGGTCACTGCTCACGGGTGCCTGGGCCGCGAAGTTACTCTGCACGACGGCTGCAAGCAGCGCAGCAGGTGGCCCCTTGCCCGACACATCGCCGAGTGCGAAGCCGAAGTCGGATTCGTTCAGATCGAGATAGTCGAAAAAGTCACCTCCGACCGTTCGGGAGGGCAGTGAGACCGCGGCCAGGTCGCAGGTGGACCTTTCGTGCCTCGGCTCCGGCAGCAGCGCGCGCTGGATGTCGGCTGCGATGCGCAGGTCGCGATCGCTCCGCGCTTTCTCTGCGGATTCCGCGTACAGCCGTGCGCTTTCAATTGCCAGCGCGGCTTGTGTGGCAAAGGCTTCGAGCGACGCGGCCGCCGAGCCCGACGTCATCGTGCTCCGCTCGCGACCGTCGAGGTAGAGCACGCCGATCACCTTCGTCGTGCCCATCTCCGAGCCCGCGCCCGGTTCGGAGACACGCAGGGGCACGCACTGCACGTGACGGATACCGATGGCGATCGTGCCTCCATGGTCGCCGGCGAAATCGCCTTCGAGGAGATCCGCCACCATGCGGCTCACGCCCGTCGAGAAGACCTCTCGAGGAATCTTTTCGCTGGTGGTGAACGACTTGCCTGAAAGCGTGACGCCACCTCGCGCGCGGGCGATCTTGAATTCGAGCACGCCCTCCTGGTCCGCGAGCATGACGAAGCCGCGCTCGGCCTTGGTGACCTCGATGGCGGAGTCCATCACCAGCGTCAGTACTTCGTCGAGCACGCGACCCGAGCCCAGGGCACGCAATCCGCTGAGGATCGCAGCCATCTGCCTCAGATCGCCGGCCTCGGAGGCTGAGCTCCGAAGCGCAGAGGGTTCAGCATCGAGCGAGAACACGAGCTCCACGCTGCCGACGCGGCCAAGGCGAATGGTGTCTCCCGCCGCAAGGGTGTGCTCGGTGACCTGGTCGCCGTTGACGAACGTCCCATATCGGGATCCGCGGTCGCGCAGACGGTAGCAATCGCCGTCGCGCACGATCTCGGCGTGTTCGCGCGACACGTCAGCGCTGTTGAGCGGCAGGTCCGCCGTTCCCCGGCGACCGATCAGGAACAGGTCTCGATCGAGCCGCACCATGCGGCGGCCTTGCCCGTCTGAAATCTGAAGAAATGGATGTGCCATGTGACTGTCAGTGCCGCCAGCCGAGGTTGCCTGCCACGCGACGAACAACCCCACGCAGACTGGCCTTGCTCTCAGTGGTCTTCCTGATGCGAACGTGTCCAGATCCAACCACCTGCAGGCGCAGACCCCCGCGTTCGTCAGGGGGTATCGCGCCTTTCGCCCAGCCCACTCTACCCGAGAGCCGGTCTGCGCCTGAGATGCTGGTCACGAAGAGATCGTACGCGCCTTCCACAAGCGCGTGAACGGACGTGTAAGGCAGGATGCCCTCGTAGCGGGCTACCTGTCCATGGTCTGGCCTCTCGGCCGTGTTTCGTGTCAGTGGAAATGCGGAGGCGCCATCGCCGTCGCGACGGACGAGTTGGCACACGAGCTGGCGAGGCAACCCGACTCTGCCCATCACGCTCGCGTCGAGGGCCACCTCCAGGCCGTCGGCGGTCCAGGCCGTTCGCGTGACCGTCGTGTTCAGCACCGGAGCATCTTCGTGGCGAATCAGTTCCACGAGTCCAGCGCGGTCGCCTCGACGAATGAAGCGGGATCGCTCCCGCAGCGGGCTGTCGAGCTGCGCTTCCATCCCTTCGGTGATGAACCCTTCGACGACGGCTTTGTGGACGGCGATCCATGCGTCCTGAAGGCTGGCGTCGTAGAGCGGGAATCGCCTCGGGTCGTACTCCGGCAGACACTTCCTGCGGTACAGGTCGAGCACCACCTGATCGGCGAGGGTCGCGTCCTTGACGTTGGCTTTGACAATCTCGAACAACTTCACCACCGACGCTGTATACGTGGACGGATCACGTTCGGTGCGGCTGAGCTGCTTCCCGTCCTTGCGCGCTCGCAGGAAGTAGTAATCGTGATCGCCCAGTATCGAGATGCGCTTCGCGTGCACGTACGCCTGTGCGTTGAAGTTCCCGTCGTCCAGGCGGATCCCTTCCGGGAACCAGATGTTGTGTTCCTCGAGCAGGCTTCGGCGGTAGAGCTTCTGCGGGAAGAGGGTTCGAAATGCCGTGACCAGATCGGCGTCGAGTCGGGTTTGTTCGTAAACGGCCGTAGGGAAGCCCCGGCCCTCGAGCGGGACCATTTTGGGAATGACCACATCTGATCCGTGATCTTCGGCGTACGCGACGAGCCTGCGGAGACACTTCGGCGCCAGACGATCGTCCGCGTCCGCGAAGAACACGTATTTCGATGTCGAAGCCCGCAGGCCGACGTTGCGCGGTCGGCCCGGTCTTTTGCTATTTGCCTGGTGGATGACCGTCAGACGCGTGCCGAGTCGGGAGTAGGCGTCGAGTACCGCGGCACTCCCGTCTGTCGAGCCGTCGTCTACCGTCACGACATCGATCGCGTTCGGATCCATGTCCTGCGCGGCGATCGAGTCCAGCAGGTCCGTCAGGTACGGAAGCGCGTTGTAGACGGGCACAACGACGGAAACGGTTGGCTTGGCGGAAGTCATGGCCTGGAACGCCTCGACGAAACCAGGGCCAGCGCGTGTCCGGAGGGCATCGAACCCGGGGATGGTTTCTCAGCGCGAGATGTGATGATACCTCTCACCTGAGTCATTCGACGGTATCAGCAGATGCCTTCCATGTTCGTAATCCTCGATAGCCGGTTTCCCTCCGGGTCGAGCTCGTAGCGGATTCGCTTGCCCTCGTCGTCCAGGATGATGAGCGACTGTTGAAAGTGAATCGCTCCTGGTGTGTCCGCGGGCGTGGTGGCTTCCAGAATGTAGAGGCGCTTGGCGTGGTTGTAGATTCCCACGACCGTGACCGTCTTGTCGCGGTTGGTGATGTGCAGTTGGTGTCCATCGATGCTGTCCACCTGCGCGAACGCATCGTAGGTAATCTCGCCACCTCGTTTCCTGAAATTCCAGGCTTCCCACGCGACCGCACCCTTGAAGTCGGACGGTCGAGGGAGACCTGCCAGGTTGATGACCGTGAGCGAGTAGAGTCGCGGCCCATCCTGGACGCGGAATACCCGTCCCTTGAGCGGGCCACCCCGTTGCGGCTCGTAGGTGATGTCCCGGATCGTCGGTTGCCCTGGAAAATTGATGCTGAAGTGCTCGGTCCGATCCTCGTACTCGGTCCACTCCTGTGCCAGCGCTACAGCCGGCAGACACAGCATGGCGGCCACAGCGACGATCCTAATCCGCAGCATGGCTGAATCCTCCAAGGCGCACATGATGGATCCTTGGCTCGTCCAGCGCAAGGCGAGGCTAAGATGTAGGCGAGTTCGACGCGAGATTGGCGAACTCGTCGTTCACACTTCTGAGTTCTCAGTTCTCGGTTCGGGTTCATGTTCGCTTCCGGTTCGGAACACCGAACACCGAACGTCGAACACCGAACGTCGAACGTCGAACGTCGAACCGAACCTGAACACGAACAGAGAATTCAGAACCCAGAAGTGTGAACGACAGCTTTCTCTTTTCCCCGGAGGCCCCTGTTGTCGAATAAAGTGCTGGCCGCGTTGAAGACCGGGCCGGCTACGACCGAGCTGCGCGAGTTCGACTTTCCGGACCTCGCTCCGGATGCCGCACTCATGAGAGTGGAAGTCGCGGGTGTCTGCGGCACGGACGTCAGCCAGTACAAGCTGCCATTGCGCGGTGCGCCTCTCATCATGGGTCACGAGAACGTCGGATACCTGGAGAGGGTCGGCAGCGCGTTTGCGCAGCAGAAGGGGATGCGCGAAGGCGATCTCGTCTTTCTCGAGCACTACATGCCGTGTGGGCATTGCGAATGGGACCACATGGGCGAATACCGGCACTGTGCCGCCACCGAGTGGTTCTACGACCCGAAGGCCATTCGCTACGGATATACCTCGCTCGACATTGCTCCAGGGCTCTGGGGCGGCTTCAGCCACTACGTCTACCTCCCCCCGAACGCAATCCTCCACAAAGTGCCGGAAGGCCTTTCGCCTGAGCGTGCCGGTCTGGCGACGCCGATGTCCAACGGCATTCAGTGGGCCATCCTCGACGCGGGTGTGGGCTATGCATCGACGGTGCTCATTCAGGGGCCCGGCCAGCAGGGGCTCTGTTGTCTGATGGCGGCGAAACAGGCCGGTGCGCATCGTGTGATCGTTACGGGCACATCAAAGGACGCCCGGCGTCTCGAGGTGGCAACCGCGCTCGGAGCCGACGTCGTGATCGATGTCGAACAGGAAAGTCCTCTCGAACGGATCCTCGCGGCAACCGACGGTCGCGGAGTGGACGTGGCGATCGACTGTGCGGGCGGGACCAAGCCGACACTGCTCGCCATAGAGGCGCTCAAGCGCCGGGGTGGGACGATGGTGGTCCAGGGTGAAGGGAATGCCACATTTCCCGACTTTCCGATCGGACGGCTGACACGCAAGGGCATCACGCTGAAGAGTGCGCGTGGCCATTCCTATCGTGCGGTCGAGCTGTCACTGCAACACCTGGCCGTGGGCAGATTTCCGCTGGAGCTGATGACCACCCATCGCTTCGGGCTGGGCGAGGTGGACTACGCGATCAAGTCCGTTGGGGGTGTTGGCGCACCCGGCGCCATTCACGTGTCCGTGATGCCGTGGACGTAGCGCCGGCAGACGACCTCGCCATCGCAAGCCGGATCCTTTCGGATCAAGGGGTCTTCGACGCCGCGGGTCATGTCTCCATGCGCGATCCGCAGCGACCCGATCGCTTCCTCATGTCGCGCTCGCTGGCTCCTGCGCTCGTTACGGCGGACGACATCATGGAGCTCACGCTCGACTGTGAGCCCTGCGATGCGCGAGGTCGCACGCCGTTCATCGAGCGACATCTGCACGGCGCCGTCTATCGAGCACGGCCTGATGTGATGGCCGTTGCGCACGGCCATACGCCGTCTGTAGTGCCGTTCGGCCTTGTCCAGGCGCCGATGCTCGCGACGTATCACAACGCAGCATTCCTGGCGGCAGGCGTCCCGGTGTTCGACATCCGCGCGAGGTTCGGTGAAACCGACATCGTGATCAGCAGCGCAGAACGTGGCACCGCTTTGGCCGACGCGCTTGGCGACAAGGCGGTGCTGTTGTTGCGGGCCCATGGATTTGTGGCCGTTGGACCGAGCCTGCAGGCAGCGGTGTTCCGCGCGATCTTCACCGACGTCAGCGCGCGCGTGCAGCTGCAAGCCGCGACGCTGGGCGGTCCGATTGCGGCGCTCAGTCCTGACGAAGGACGCATGGCGGACGCCATCAATCTCGCTACCGTGGGCCGATCGTGGGAGTTCTGGAAGAGGCGGGTTCAGGAATGAAGCAGCAGCTGGTTGACGCCATTCGGATGCTCGAACGCGCGGGCTTCATCGATCACAACGGTCACTGCAGCGCCCGGCGGGATGAAGGCTCGTTCCACATCAATTCAGGCGCCTCCGTGCGCGGTGCGTTGACCGTGGACGACATCGTCACGGTAGATCTCGACGGCAGTCTCGTCGAGGGTACTGCAAAGCCACCGCTCGAGTTTCATATTCACTCCGAGATCTACCGGGCACGGCCGGACGTGCACGCGGTCATGCACACCCACCCGCAGTGGTCCACTTTTCTGACGATGGTGGGTGAGCCGTACAAGCCGGTGTACGCGCAGGGAGTTCTGCTCGGTGACATGCCGCTTCTCGATTCGCCTTTGTCAGTGAACACGAGGCCGATGGGCGAAAAGCTGGTCGCGGCACTTGGCTCCGGACCGGCGGTGCTCCTGAAGGCACATGGCGTTGTCGTCGTGGGCGCGAACATCCTCGAGTGTTTCGCGTTGTCGGCGTACGTCGAGGAGAACGCCTATCGCCAGTACATGGCGATGCAGATTGGGAAACCGTACGTGTTCAGCGAGGCCGAACAGAAGGCATGTCGGGAGAAGCTGTGGACGCCCAGCCTCTTTCAGAAGACCTGGGACCACTATCGGTCGAAGATCTAGTGGCTCGGGATTCGGGACTCGGGGCTTCGAGCTAAAGACCAGAGCCTAGAGCCTAGAGATTCCACCCTCACGGCTGCGGAGCTGTGGCGTAGTGCGCGAGGGCGCCAAGGTCCGCGTCCGACACTCCAGCCACCGCATTGTTCATCAACGTGTCAGCACCTGCACGCGTGCCGTCGCGGTAGTCCCTGAGCGCCCGGATGAGGTAGTCGATGCGCTGTCTCGCCAGGCGCGGGATCTGTTGTCGGCCTTGCAGATTCGCCAGGTGACACGATCCACACCGCAGGCTCTTCGCCAGCTCACGGCCACGCGTGGCCATGTTCGCGTCGATCGGCTCGTCACTCGCTCGAGCCTCACGGCCAGCGAAGTGGCTTGCGATCGCTTGAATGTCCGCGTCGGTCAGGTCGCCAACGACAGGCACCATGGCTGGAATCATTCGCACGCCGTCGCGCATCAGAACAAGCTGATTGAGCAGGAAGAACTCCGGTTGCCCCGCCAACGATGGAACGTTCGCGAGTCGCGAATTGCCGTCTTCGCCGTGGCAGGTGCTGCAGGACGCGATGCGCTCGGTGACCGGGCTGGCTTGTCCGAACGCCGCGGCGGGTATCAGCCCCAGGATCGACGCTGTAACGACTGCTGTACGAGTCGCGGTCAGCACCACGGACGGATCCGGTTAGCGGCCAGCGCCGGCGCTGTACGTGATGCGATACATCGCGCCATTGGTCTCGTCCGAGACGAGGAGTGAGCCGTCCTCGAGCGGCAGGACGTAGCTGGGCCGGCCATGGAACTCGTTGGCCTTCGCGTCCAGCAGGCCTGTCATGAACGGTTCGATCCGGGCGCGGCCGCCGTCGATTCGGGCGACCACGACGTCGAAGCCTGACTTCTGCTCCCTGTTCCACGAGCCATGTCTCGCTATGAACGCGACGTTCCGATAGCTCTGCGGAAACATAGTTCCGGTATAGAAGCGGATCCCGAGCGCTGCGACGTGCGGACCAGTAAGAGCTGCCGGCATCACCACCCCCGCACACGGCTGAGGTCGCCTGATATCCGGATCGGGAATGCCCTCGGCGTGGCAATAGGGGAAGCCGTAGAAGGCGCCTTCCTGGCCGCGGACGACACGATTCAACTCATCCTGAGGCCCTTCGTTGCCGATCCAGTCGCGCCCGTTATCGGTGAACCACAACTCACCGGTCACGGGATGCCAGTCGAAGCCGACGGTGTTGCGCACACCCCTCGCGACGATCTCCATTCCACTGCCGTCGAGGTTGTAGCGACGGATCTGGCTGTGAATACCTGGATTGACTTCGCAGATGTTGCAGTTGGCTCCCACCTGCACGTACAGCTTGCCGTCGGGTCCGAAGGCCGCGTACTTCCAGTTGTGATGCACCTCGGTGGGCAGGTTGAATGCCTGCGTCATATCCACCGGCATTCCGGGGTTGTCGAGCTTGTTCTCGATGTCGTCGTATCGCAACACCCGGTTGATCGCAAGTACGTACAGCGAACCGTCCCTGATGGCGAGGCCATTGGGCTGCGTCAACCCCTGGAGAAGAACCCGCGCCGCGCGTGTGCCACCGTTGTTGACGACGGCGTAGACACGACCGAGCTGGCGTGTCCCCATGAAGACGGTGCCTTTCGGTCCCATGACCATCGTGCGGCCGCCGGGATGGCCGGATGAGTACAACTCAACCTTGAATCCAGATGGCAGCGAGATCTTGTCGAGAGGAATGCGATCGACCGGCGTGGCGATCGGGGGCGTCGCGTGCGGCGCCAATGTGGCGTCCTGCTTGCTCTGAGCCTCGTTCGTCCGATCGATCGGACTGAAGCCAGGAGGCGGAGGTGCCTGTCCCCTGACGGCAATAGCACCGATCGTCACAAGCACAGCGATGAACCAGGACAGTGGGCGAGGGGATGGTGTAGTCATGAAGAACCTTCTGAGGCGTCGATCAGCAATGATGCCACATGGGCTCGGGACTCGGGACTCGGGACTCGGGACTCGGGACTCGAAATTCTGAATTCAGAATTCGCAGAGCTAGACTGCCCTCATGTCTTCCGAGACGATTGAACGCGTTCGCGACTGGCTGCGAAGTGCGAAGCGGATTGTTGTCCTCACCGGCGCGGGCATCTCGACCGAATCAGGCCTTCAGGACTTTCGCGGGCCGCAAGGCCTTTGGACGAAGGATCCGGACGCCGAGAAGTTGTCTGACATCCGCTACTACATGTCCGACGCCGCGATTCGTCGGAAAGCATGGCTGCAACGGCTCGAGATGCTCGCGCGAATGGCAGTACCAAACCGCGGCCACCTCGCGCTCGTTCAACTCGAGCGTCGCGGAACGCTGCACGCCTTGATCACCCAGAACATCGATGGACTCCACCAGGAGGCCGGCACCTCACCGGATCTGCTGGTCGAGGTCCACGGCACTGTACGACGCGTGCGTTGCATGCAATGTGCGTGGAAGGGACCGATGGAGGAGACGCTCGCGCGCGTGCAGGCCGGTGAGGCCGATCCGCCGTGTCTCGAGTGCGGCGGCATCCTGAAGAGCGACACGATTTCGTTTGGTCAGCCGCTCGTGCCCGCAGTCATCAGTCGAGCGATGCGCGCGGCCGAGACCGCCGACCTGCTGCTTGCCGTCGGTACAAGCCTGCAGGTGTACCCGGTTGCCGGCGCAGTCCCGGTCGCTCACGATGCCGGCGCGCACATCGTCATTCTCAATGGCGAACCGACGCCGTTCGACGAACTGGCGGACGCGGTGCTGGGCGGATCAATCGGCGACGTGTTACCGCGCCTTCTGTAGGCTTCCTCGGAGAGGTTGCGTTCGCGGACTATGCTGCCGTCGGTGCCGGCAGGGGAGCTGTCGCCGAACGCTCGCGCCGGCGCTGAAGCACCGCATCGAGGCTCCACGCGCCTGCTCCCTTCGCCCAGATGAAGAGAAAGAGGAAGCAGAACAGAATCGCCGCTTCCTGATTCGGTTCGGCGAAGCTCCCCCAGAAGCCGAACGGTGCGTGACTCAGGAAATAGGCGAACGCCATCTCGCCGGAGAGCACGAACGCCAGTGGCCGGACGTACAGGCCAAGGATGATCATCGGCCCCCCCACGAGCTCCAGCACCATCGCGAATGCCCGAAGCGACACGGGATCCAGCGTTGGCGAGATTTTTCCCGTTCCATGGGGTATGAACAGAATTCCCGCCACGATGCGCAATGCGACCAGCGCGTACATCGCATAGATCGCGTTTTGAAGATTGGCGCCGTGAAAGGCGTCTCGCTTCAGCCACCGGTCGAGGCTCCACGCGCCTCCGCCCGCGAAGAACAGATAAAGGCAGAACAACCCTGGCAGCAGCAGGTGATCGCTTGGTGCGCCGCGGGACCCAACCAACCTGGCCCCCTCGAACACAGCCTGTGGCAGGGGCTCGATCAACCAGTAGCCGACGTGTGCGATCGCCAGGATCAGGGTTGTCGGGTGGGTCAGCAGTCCGAGCATCAGCAGCAAGCCGCCAGGGAAACACAGCAGCTTGAGCATCCCGTACCACGACGTCGTCGGTACTTCCGTGCCCGCAGGGGGGAATCCCACGACCTGCTCCATGCCGTGGCGAAAGACCAGAAACCCGACGATGATTCGCGCGAGGCTCTGAAGTTCGGGCGTCCATTTGGCGGGAATCTGCAACGCACGCTGAGGCATCTGATTTCCCTCGTTCTGACTTCCCTCGTTCTACCTCTGGAGGCACATCGTTCGTCGAGGCACGAATCGTATCCGCCCGGAGGTGCGACTCCGTGTCGTAAGTTGTCGCGAGTCCGCGCCCGGTTTCCGGCCCGATATGCGATTCATGTCGTAAGTTGTCGCAACCTCGATCCCCGCTGCATGAAGTGGTTGTAGACTCCCCCCGCGCTCGAGGCCCGAGCCATGCCTGAGCCATGTTCGATGGAACGGGAACGGCCGCCCAGGTCCATTAGTTGTCCTGAGAACGAGGGAGCATGAACGGATCGACACGCAGATTTATTGCCGCGGCAATCGTGCTCGCGGGGTGTTTCACCGTCGGCTTGTCGGGGCGTCAGGCGCCCGCGCCGCCGCCGATGGCCGATCAGGTGTTCAAGAACATTCAGGTCCTCAAAGGGATCCCTGTCGATGAATTCATGTTGACCATGGGGTTCTACGCGACGGCGACCGGCCTGAATTGCACCGACTGTCACGTGGAAGAGAGCGGCGGGAGCTGGGCACGCTACGCGGATGACAACCCGTTGAAGATGCAGACGCGGCGCATGCAGGTCATGATGACGACCATCAACCGCACGAACTTCGGCGGGCGCCAGGTCGTCACCTGCGACACCTGTCATCGCGGGTTCAGCAGGCCGAACGTCATGCCCAGCATCAACCGGCTGTACGGGTCGCCGGCCGCGGATGAGCCTGGCGATCCGATCGAGCAGGCCGCCGGCCAGCCATCACCCGACCAGATTCTCGACCAGTACATGGCGGCCCTGGGTACTCCGAAGAGTCTGGCGGCGCTGACGAGCTTCACGGGCAAGGGCACGTACATGGGATTTGACGATGCCGGCAAGAGCCCCGTCGAACTCTTCGCCCGTGCGACTGGCGAGCGCAGCACCGTTGTCCATACGCCGCTTGGTGACAGTACGACGACCATCACTCCCGCCGGCGGCTGGGTCACGGCCCCACCAACCGACAAGCCGGTGCCGTTGATGCAGATCACGGGGCAGGAGCTCGACGGCGTTCGGGTCGAAGCCATGGTGTTCTTCCCGGCGACGCTGCGCAAGTCGCTGACGAAGCTCCGCAGCGGCTTGCCGCAGTTGCTCGAAGACGACTCCGAGGTATTGCAGGTGCAGGGCAACACGGCGAACGGCGCCACCGTCACGCTACTGATCGACTCCAAGACGCATCTGCTCAGACGGCTGGTGCGCTACAACGAATCCCCGGTCGGGCGCCTCGTCGCGCGGGTGGACTATCACGAGTATCGCGACGTGGCCGGCGTCAAGCTGCCATCGCGATGGACGGTGAGCTGGGTCAGTGGGCGGTCGCACTTCGAGATGACGAGCGCCGAGCCGAACGTCGCGATCCCTGCAACCCGTTTCGTTCGACCGAATCTGCCGCAAACGTTAGTGCCCTGAATGAGTATGCGTGGTCTGTTTCAAACCGATCGCACCACGTTCAGTACGGAGGTATTGCTGTGAGTAGACGAATCGCTTTGCGCGTCATGTGTGTCCTCGTGCTCCTGTGTGCCGCAACTCCCGTGCTTGCGCACCACGGCGCCGCAACGTTCGACACCACGAACGAAATCACGATCAAGGGTACCGTGTCGGCCTGGAGCTGGGCCAATCCGCACTGCATTCTTCACGTGGACGTGAAAGCGCCGGACGGCACCGTGAAGACCTGGTCGGTCGCGTCGAGCAATGTCGCCGACCTCTCGAAGCGCGGCTGGACCCGCAGGACGTTTGCGGCGGGCGACGAGGTGACGGTGTTGATTCAGCCGGCAAAGAGCGGCGAGCCGGTGGGGATGATCCGGAACGTGCAGCTGGCTGACGGCCGGAAACTTCAGTAGCCATGAGGATCATGATGCGCACCGGGGTCAATCTCGCCGCACTGGCGACGATCGCCCTCGCATTCCCGAGCGCCTCGTCGGCGCAGGAGTGGGGTTTTCCTGGCCTCGGCAACGCTGAGTTCGCGGCGATTACGGCGGGAGGACCGGCGCCCCGGCGCGATCTCACCGGCGCGTGGGATCCAGGGCAGGCTGGCATTGCCGGTGGTGACAACTACTTCAACGCCCGCACCGTCCCGCCCCTGACCCCCCTCGGCAAGGAGATGTTGTCACGCAACCGGCCAACTCACGGGCCGTACACGGCGAAGGTGTTCGAAGGCAACGACCCGTTGACGACTCAAGGCGACCCGTCAGGGTTCCCGCGCATTCTCAACTACGAGTTCCGGCCCATGCGCATCGTGCAGACGCCAAAGGCCGTACTGATGCTGTATTCGTTCAACCAGAGCTGGCGCATCATCTGGACGGACGGTCGGGCCCTACCCCAGGATCCCGATCCGCGCTGGTTCGGGTACTCCGTAGGGCGCTGGGAGGACGACACCACCTTCGTTGTGGAGACCGTCGGATTGACCGAGCGCACCTGGCTCGACAGTGGCGGCTTCCCCCACAGCGAGGCTTTGCGCGTGCAGGAACGCTATCGCCGAGCCAGTGAGAATGTCATCGAGCTCACGGTCACCATCACCGATCCGCTCGTGTATGCGAAGCCGTGGATCTCACGCGACCGACTGCCGTTGAAAAAGCTCCCGGAGGAGACCGACTTCCTCGAGCAGATCTACGCGGCCTCTGAAGTCACCGGATTCAAGCAAAACATCGCAGACAAAGCGAGGACGCAATAGGCTTATGCCGGTCATTCGGATTCTAAATACTGGAAGTGTTGCGGGGACTCGGGCGGACGAATGTGGGTCGTTCGACACGCCTGGACACGCGCCCATACGGAGGGAAAGATGAGATACACGTGGTCCGCTCTCGCGTGCGCGATGGCGATGGCGCTGTCGGTGGTTGGCATCGGGAACGCCCATCATGGGACCGCCGCCTACGACACCACCACGACCGTCACCATCACCGGCGTCGTTACCGAGTTCCGCTTCGTGAACCCCCACGTGTTGATCCTCTGGGATGCGAAGGACGAGGCGGGCGTCGTGCAGCACTGGTCGGGCGAGCGAAGCGGTCCGAATTCCATGGCCCGCAACGCGGGATGGAACCGTAACACGATCAAACCCGGCGACGAGATCACGGTGACCGGCCGTCCGGCGAAGAACAAGACGACGACGATGGCGATCTCCAAGATCGTGCTCAACGGTAAAGAGCTCACATCCGGCGGAAACGACTGAGTCGAACGCTTCGGACGCGCCAAAGGATGAGGTGATTGATGCGAACCCACTTCTTGCTAGTCGTTGGAACCATAGCCGTGCTGACGGGGTGGCCGTCGCACGCCGCTGCGCAGTCGGCTCGGCCCGACTTCTCAGGCTTCTGGCAACCGCAGGGAAGCTACACCTTTGACCCTGCCGATCCACGGGGGGCGCGGGCTGCTGATTTGACGCGGTACCCCATGACGCCCTGGGGTCTCGAGCAGTTCAAGGCGAACAAGCCCGCGCATGGGGAGAACCAAGGCACCGAGTCCAACGACCCGACCAACAAGTGCTTCCCGCCTGGGGCCCCGCGGTCGTATGTGACCCCGTATCCCGTCGAGTTCGTGCAGAGCCAGACGCGGCTGGCGATGCTGTTCGAATACGACGTTGTCTATCGCGTCGTCTATCTGGATGGACGCGGGCACCCGCAGGATTGGGAGCCGACGTGGATGGGTCATTCGATCGGCAAGTGGGAGGGCGACACCTTGGTGATCCACACGACCGGCTTCAATGGCAAGAGCTGGCTCGATCGTGTCGGCCATCCGTACTCCGAACAGCTCGAGCTCACGGAGCGGTTCCGCCTCGTGGACAAGGAAACGCTGCAGCTCGACCTCACCTTTCATGATCCCAAGACATATAGCCGTGACTGGACGGGGCAGAAGATCTTCAAGTTGAGGCCGACGTGGGAACTGAAGGAATACGTGTGCGAGGACAACTACACCTTCGATGAGTTCCGAACCAAGTCGGGTGTCACATTCGTGCAATAGCGGTGCGGAGCACGCGGTGAACGCACGCTGTCCTTTCGATCGAGGTGCAATCGGGTGAGAAGGAGGACCGAACGGCAATGAAGATTCATCGCATTCTTGGCGCGATCTTGTTGTGCATGGTGTTCCTGCCCGCAACGGCGCGGGCACAAGGGAGCGGCATCACGGGCCAGGTGCACGACACGTCCGGAGGCGTTCTTCCCGGCGTGACGGTGGAGGTCGCGAGCCCCGCCCTCATTGAAGGGACCCGAACCACCATCACGAACGAGGAGGGGCGCTACCGGGTGATCGATCTACGGCCCGGTACCTACACGGTGACGTTCTCACTCGCGGGCTTCCAGTCGCTTCGACGCGACGGGATCGCACTTCAGGCGGAATTTACCGCGACGATCAACGCCGACCTCTCCGTGGGTTCGCTCGAAGAGACGATTACCGTGACTGGCGCGCCACCAGTCGTCGATGTCGTCAACGTGCGTCAGCAGACTCAGATTACTGAAGAGACTCTGCAGGCGATCCCGGTGAATAGACGAATGGCGTCATGGGCGGCAATTCTCCCGGGCGCGACAACGGCGCGTCCTGCGGATCACGATGTGGGCGGCATCCAGGGCGAGCGAGGTGCCTTCAGCATTCACGGAGGACCCATCGTCGATCAGGCCGTAGACGGGATGTACCAGGTGCTGCTCGGCGGTCGCACCATCTACAGCTTCAACACTCATGCGATTCAGGAAGTTGTCATAGAGACCGGCGCCGGGTCTGCTGAGTCGTTCAGTGGTGGCTCGGTGCTGCACTACGTCTATAAGGACGGTGGCAACCAGTTCTCGGGCACGTTCAGCGCGACTCAGGTCACCGGCGCGATGCAGGCCGACAACCTGTCGGAGCAGTTGCGCGCACGAGGTCTGTCGCGGCAGCTTCAGCAGTCCGGAGGACTGAAGGAGTCGTTCGACGTCGGCGGTGGTATCGGAGGTCCGATCCTCCGCGACAAACTGTGGTTCTTCGCAGCGTCCCGTGCGAGCGGAACCGGCCAGTACCAAAGTGGAAACTTCTACAACAAGACTCAAGGCTCCATGGTGTACACCCCGGACGAGAGCCGTCCTGCCTTCACCAAGGAGCGGTTCCGCGATATCACCACCCGTCTGACATGGCAGGCGGCTGAGAAGCATCGCTTTGCCGGACTGCTGTCGATGCAGAAGAACTGCACCTGCTTCTACATGCTGCTGGAGCCTGCGGTGCTGACGGCGCCGGAGGCCGTCGGACAGCACACCTACAGCCCGCTTTACATCCCGATGGTGAGCTGGACCTCACCGTTCACCGGGAAGCTGTTGTTTGAGGGCGCCGCTTCTGCGCAAGTGGCGACGAATCACACCAAGCGACAGGTCGAAAGTGGCGTGAACGATATCTCGATCACCGACATCGGCCTGAACCGGTTGTATGGCTCCAGAGCTCTCAACCTGACGCAGACCGGGAGTTACACGGTCAATCCCGTCCGGCAGTATCACCAGAGGCTGGCTGTGTCCTATGTCTCGGGCGCACACAACTTCAGGACAGGCATCACCATGAGCGAGTTTGCCGACCCTGGTCCGGGTCGTTTCACTGACCCGAACCAGATAAGCCAGGGCCGCTCCTACACGTTCCGTAATGGCGTTCCGGAATCGCTCACGCTCTGGGCCGTGCCACACGGACTTCGTGGCAGCGCCACCAACACCGGGATATTCGTACAAGATCAGTGGACCGTCGACCGAATGACGCTGAACCTGGGCCTGCGCTACTCGAGGTGGCAGGGTTCGACGCCGGAGCAGGTGCTGCCGGCCGGCCCCTTCGTCCCTGAGCGTACCGTGCAGGCGACGAAGAACAACCCACTCTTCAACAACCTGAATCCTCGTGTTGGACTTGCGTACGATCTCTTTGGCGATGGCAACACGGCGGTGAAGGTCTCGCTTGGACGCTACACCGGTGTAGAAATCGCGCCCGTTGCGAACCCTGCCGCGAACATGTCGCTTAGCACCAACCGCGCGTGGACGGACACCAACCGCAACTACGTCCCGGATTGCGATCTGCGTAACCCTGCTGCGCAGGGTGAATGCGGTCCCTGGAGTGATCTGGGGTTCGGCCAGGCGCGCGCGGTGACGACTCGATATGCCGACGATGCGCTCGGCGGGTTGAACAAGCAGTCATATAACTGGCAGGGAAGTGCGTCCGTACAGCATCAGTTGCTGCAGGGCCTCGGATTGAACGTCGGCTATTTCCGTACCTGGTACGGCGGATTCCTGGCAACCGACAACCTCGCGGTGACGCCTGCTGACTACGACCCGTACTGCATTCGAACGCCGACCGATTCGCGACTGCCGACCAGTGGCGAACAGCTCTGCGGTTTCTACGACCTGCGCCCCGCCAAGTTCGGACTGGTCGATAACCTGGTGACCCAGGCGTCGCACTACGGCGACCAGAAGCAGATTTACAACGGTGTTGACGCCACGCTCAATGGTCGCTTCCTCGATGGCGGCCAGTTCCAGGGCGGTATCAGCGTCGGGCGGACCGAAACCGAGAACTGCTTCGTGGTCGATTCGCCAGAAGTTGCTCGAGAGGGATTCTGTAAAGTGGTTCCCCCGTGGTCAGCTGGCACTCAGGTCAAGTTTCTTGTGGTGTATCCGCTTCCGTGGAGCTTGAGGACAAGCCTCGTCTACCAGAACAATCCCGGCATTCCCTACACGGCGAGCCACGTCGTCAGTAATGCGGATGTGGCACTTTCGCTGGGCCGCAACCTGGCGGGGGCGGCGAGAAGCGTCACGAAAGAGCTCATTCCGAACCAGACGTTCTTCGAGCCTCGGCTGCAGCAGATCGATGTGCGTCTCAGCCGCATCTTCCGGGCCGGCACGTCCCGCTTTACGGCAAACGTTGATCTCTACAACGTGTTCAACGAAGACGCCGTGCTGCAGGAGAACACGCGCTTCGGCGACACCTGGCGTGAAGTGAGCCTGGTGATGGGTGGCCGGATGTTGAGGTTCACGGGTCAGTTCGATTTCTAGATCGCGGCTACACGGATGCTGAGGGCGCTGAATCCTGAAATCGTGGTGCCCGGACACGGTTCATTTGAAACGACAAAGATCTTCGATGACAGCGAGAAGTACTTCACGTTGCTCCTCGAGCGCGTGGGCGCCATGGTGCGCGATGGGAAAACGCGCGAGCAGATCGACAGGGATCTCCGCAAGCCCGAGTATGCGGCGTGGGCCTATCACGATCGGATGCCGAGCAATATCGACGCGGCGTATCGTGCGGTCACGAGCCGCTAACAGCCACCAGGGAGTGTCATGAGTTCGAACAAGCTGATCGTCCTCGTCGTCGCCTCGGCCCTGCTCGGGACGGTCGGTATCGTCGGCCGGGCTCAGGTCGTCACTGGACAGGTGGTAGACGAGGGCGGCGCGCCGCAGTTCCGTGTCGATCCGTTCTGGCCCAAGCCTCTTCCCAATCGTTGGAGCATGCAGCAGGTCACGGGGATCAGCGTCGATTCCATGGACAACGTCTGGTTCCTCAACCGGGCGAATGCGCCGGAGCTGGATGAGATCAGTGGAGAGGGCACGCCCGCACCCGTGCTCTGCTGCGTGCGCGGCCCCGAGCTCATCAAAGTGGATCAGCAGGGCAATGTCCTGTCCGCGTGGGGTGGTCCCGGGCATCCCAAGTGGCCGCTCAATCCGCAGACGGTGATCGCCGACTCGAAGGGCAACATCTGGATCAGCGGCACGAACGCCCAGGACAGCATCATCAGGTATTCGAGCGACGGCAAGGTGCTGTGGGACTTCGACCATCGCCCGCCGGCCGAAGCCGGGATGATGCCGGAGAACAATCAGGAGACCAGCTTCCTCATCAACAAGGGGCGGTTCCAGCTCGACGAGGTTGCCAACGAGCTGTACATCATTCAGCAGAAGCGAGTGGTGATCTATGACGCCTCGACCGGCGCTTTCAAGCGCGGTTGGGGCGGACACGGCATGCCGCTCAGCGAAATCTCAAACGATCCGATCCCCGGATACACGTGGACCGGCGGTCCTCCGCCCTACGAAAAGAACTTCGTCCCCGAACTGCATTTCGTCGAGGTCTCGCGCGACCGGCGCGTCTACATCGGCGAACGTGGCGCGAACCGCATCGCGGTCTTCACCACTGAGGGGAAATGGCTGCAGGACATCATGGTGTCTCCGAACACGCCGGCACGCGGCTGCGGCGGGCTGGCAACCTTCAAGAGCTCCTGCGGTACGACGTACAAGCTCGCGATTTCCAAAGATCCGCAGCAGAAGTACCTGTTCGTCGCCGATGGCCACAACTTCGTCATCTGGATGCTGGATCGCCAGAGCGGCAAGACCCTCGGCCACTTCGGCGGCAACGGACGCCTGGCCGGACAGCTGCACTTTCCAAATGCTGTCGCGACGGATGCGCGCGGCAACATCTACACGGGCGAGGTCGATACCGGTAAACGGATCCAGAAGTTTGTGCCGGTGATGGCGGGGAGCCGGTGACCCGAGCGCGGGGCAGGCTCAGCCGAGAATCGTCTCGATAGCGGCAGGTCTGGAGGAGCATGAAATCGACGACGGTACGGTTCGTCCGAAAGCCGTTCGTGCTGTTGATTGTGCTGGGAACGGTGCTCTTTGGCGGGGTGTGCTTCGCCCGGATGTCGCAGGCTGTGCTCGCGACTGATGGCGGCGCGTTTCTCGTGACCAGGTTCCACGGCGCGGACTTCCTCCGCTCTTCGTTCGAGAGCGCTGGAAGGCATTTCGTCACGATCCGCATCACGGGCGCCGCTGCCGGCGCCAATGGCCGGGTGACGGTTGATTTCAGGGTCGAGAACAAGTCGGGTGCGCCAGTACCTGGCATCAAGGACGCCCATTTCAACATTGCGAAGCTGTCTGCTCCCAGTGACGGAGAGGCGTTCGACCGGTGGGTCCCGTACATCTATCGCCTCCAGACGGTCACCGGTGCGCCCGGGAGCGACTGGCCAAATCCGAGTGGCACCCAGGCTTATCAGGGGTACCGTGAAGCAGCCGCCGACGGCAGGTTCACCGATTTCGGTGATGGTCGCTACAGGTACGAGTTCAGGACCAATCTGACCTCGGCGAGGGCGGGCACCCGCGCGATTCCCTACGAGCGCAACCTGACCCATCGGATCGCCGTCATGCTCGGTGGCCAGAGCGGCCAGAGCGGAGACGCGGTCTACGACTTCGTGCCTGACGGTTCCCGTGTCACGAAGTCACGTGACATCGTCCAGACCGCCATGTGCCAGAGCTGTCACGGCGAGTTCGGGCTGCCCGGGCACGATCGTGAACGGTTCCAGTTGACGACCTGTGTGACGTGCCACAACCCCGGTCAGGTCGATCCCCACAGTGGAGAGAGTCTGGACATGAACGTCATGGTCCACAAGATCCATGCAGGCGCTCACCTGGACTCCATCCCGGGACGAGATGGCATCGTCTTCGACAATCCCGGCACGCCGGCTGACGAATCCGCCGACAACGGCCGCTATGCCATCTGGGGCGATCGAAATGAGAAACATACCTGGTGGAACATCGAGTACCCGGCCGTCGTGGCGAACTGTGCGAAGTGCCACCAGGGGCCCGGGGCCCAGGTGGACAACTGGAAGACCGTGCCGTCGATCGCGGCCTGCGGCTCGTGCCACGACGACGTGAACTTTCGTACCGGCGTGAACCACGAGGCCGCGACCAACGACATCGGATGCGTGAAGTGCCACGCGCCCGCGGGCAACAAGGACGCCGTCGTCGACTCCCACGAGTGGACAACCAAGGACCCCCGACACATACCGGAGTACACCGTCGATCTTTCGGTCTCGAGGCCAGCCAACGGCACCCACTTCATGGCCGGGGAGGCGCCAGTGGTGAGGCTGGTGTTCAACGAAGACGGCAAGCCGATCGACCATACGACGGTCGTCGAGGACACCAATCGCGATGAAGGTTGCCTGGCAAGCGGCTGCCCGCCGAGCGACGGCATGTTCTCCCATGCGTACTTCTTCGTTCACGGCCCGCGCGCCAACCGAAATCCCGTGCTCACGACAGCAGCGCGCGCTGTCGTCAAGAGCTCCGCTACAGGGCCGTTCGATCTCAGCGCCAAGGGCGCGAGACTGGCGCTCAAGATCGACAGTGGCCAGGAGGTTCGCAGCAGGCTCTCCGCGGCGAGCGGTGCAATCACCGTGGCGGTGATGGCGGGAACCTGGCGTGATGTGGCAGCCGCTACCCCTGCCGAGATCGTGGCCTGGCTCAATCGCGATCGCGGCTTCGCCGCCCGGGCGATTGCGTACATCGAAAATGGCAGCGTCGCTATTCGCAGCAGGAATCTCGGCACGTTCTACTCAGTGCAGCTGGAATCGGGACCTGTAACGGACGCGGTCTTCGGCGGGGATACTGCCGCGCACGTCCTCGGCTCCAACTTTCCTTTCAACAACCTGGTTCAGTTCCAGGACTCGTCCCGCAACGATCCCAAGGCCAGGTGGGAGAAGGATGCGATTACGTATCAGCTCGATCCGGTTGACGACCTGCAACCGGGCACGTATGTGGCCAGCGTACAGATCTCCGGCCGCGGACGGGTGTCTGACGCGAACTACAAGACGCCCTCGGTCGCGAAGGTGACGTTCCAGGTGGGGACGCCAACGGACGAGTTGCCCGTCGCCGGCAACTGTGCCATGTGCCACCGCGGGCCTCAGGGTACCGGTTTCGTTCTTGATTACATGCGACACAACAAGATTCTCGATAACACAGCGGTGGACCAGTGTGGCGCATGCCACGACGGCCAGAGCCAGGATGTCTCAGGCGAGTGGGTCGGGGGCCTGCAGAACGCCAAGCGCGTGCACGCCGTCCATTTCGGATCGAGCCTGAACTACCCCCTGGCGACGGTCGGGTACCGCAGTCCCGGGGTCGACTCGATTCCGGGTCGAAACTGGAACATCACCTTCCCCCAGGACGTTCGCAACTGCGAGACGTGCCATCCGGCCGGGACTACGAGCGGCACCTGGAAGACCGCCGCCGCACGGCTTCCCTGCAGCGGTTGCCACGACTCGCAGGCGGCGCAGGCCCATATGCGGCTGCAAACATTCGACCCGACGCCAGCCACTCCGTGGAATGGCGACGAACTGGAATCGTGTCGAGTCTGTCACTGATCGTGTGATGCACGACACGGGACTGGTAAACGAGGAAGCGATCGCTGAAGTGTTCTGACCGGCGCGACGTTTACGACCCGCGGAGCTGACTGGTGTTTCCCATCGATGTCAGCGCGTTGACAACAACTGGAGGCATTCATGCTCGAACGACTTCTCGTATCCCTGCTCGTCGTTACCTGCCTGATCGGTCCGAGTCCGGCGTGGGCTCAGGGAGGTATTGCGGAGATCAACGGCGCGGTGGTCGACCAGAGTCAGGGCGTACTCCCGGGAGTGACCGTGGTCGTCACGAACGTGGGGACCAGCGCTACGCGCACCGTCGTGACGGGACCCGACGGGCGCTTCATCGTGCCGACGCTGACGCCGGGCATCTACAGCGTCGCGGTGGAGCTGGCTGGATTCCAGCCGCAGACCCGCGAGAACGTGGACCTCAGGGTGGGCCAGGAAGTCACGCTGGCCTTCACGCTGGCGGTGGGAGGACTTGCCGAAAACCTGACGGTAACGGGGCAGGCGCCGGTCGTCGAGGTGACCACCAACCGGATTGCGACCCAGATCGGCACCCAGGAGATCGACAACCTTCCCACACAGGGACGCAACACGATGGCGCTGCTGTCGCTCGTCCCCGGCGTGACACCTACTGTCGCGCCCGGTGGTTTCGGGGAGGGACGCGTCACGGCCAACGGTCGCGACGGCGGGAGCAATACGTTCCTCATCGACGGCATGTCGAATCAGCAGGCCCTGCGGGGCGGCGCGCTGGGCGGCCAGGCGCCGATGGCGCTGGACGCGATGGCGGAGTATCAGGTGTTGACCCATAACTACACGGCGGAGTACGGCGGCCTCTCCGGTATCGTGGTCAACTCGGTGTCGCGCAGCGGGACCAACCAGTTCCGCGGGCGTGCATTCACCTACCTCCAGGACGACAAGCTCAATGCCGTTGAGCACTTCGCCAAGCTGGAGGGGCTGGAGAACCCCGACAGCGGCCTCAAGATTTTCGGGGGCAACATCGGCGGCCCGATCGTCCGCGACCGTGCCTTCCTCTTCGCCAACTACGAGCGCAACATGTTCGACGAGGCGGTGTCCCTCACATTTCCCAGTGAAGCCGCGCCGTTGGCGACCGCTTACACCGACACGGCGACCAATCGTTCGAACAACGTCTTTTTCCGCGTCGATTTTCTCGCGTCGCCGAACCACACGTTGAGCGGGCGGTACCTCGACTACCGCAACTGGGAGATTGGCGACGGCTGGGAGGAGGATCGCAGCCTCCCCGAAAACGTCGAGTACGAACGCAACGTCGGAGACCGAACCTACAACACCGCCTGGACGTGGGTCATTGCCAACAGTGCGACCAATGAGATGAAGGTGGGCCGGATCACGCAGGACACCCGGGGCGGGGCGGCGGCCTTCTTCGACGAGGATGTGCGCTGGATCGCCGGCAATACCCGCGAGGGAATCATGGAGTTCGACCAGTTCACGATCGGCTCCGGGAACGCCCACCCCGACTACAATGCGGGCCCGGCCACCGCACACGGCTCCTCGATCGAGTCGAACTACACGTGGGACAACACGTTCACGATGGTCCGGTCCGGGTTGGGTGGCGATCACACGTTCAAGGCCGGAACCGGCTACTTCCGGGGAAAGGCGTCCCCCAAGATTACGGGCGCCAATTTCGTGGGGTCGTTCCTGTTCCCCACGAATCTGCCGTTCGATCCCGCGAACGCCCGGACCTACCCGTCGCAGTTCTCGATCCGGTTGGGCTCCATCTATACGTTTGCGGAAGACCACCGGACGTATGCGTTCGTGCAGGATCGCTGGCAGATGGATAACCTCACGCTGAACCTGGGGCTGCGGTGGGACTATCAGACGCTGACGCCCAACACCAAGGCAGCGCTCGGGCCCAGATTGGGCGTGGCGTGGGATCCCAGGGGCAGTGGACGGACGGTGATCCGCGGCGGGTTCGGCAAGAACTACGAGACGGAGAACCTCATTCTCAAGACCGGTCTGATCGAGGGCGACGTGGCCGCCTACTCGTTCATCTTCCAGACCGATCAGGATGAGTCGGGACTGGCGGGGCGCATCCCAGCCAATCCGTGCCTGCAGCCCTCGATGGGACGCCCCGGCATTGCCGTCATCGGCCCCGCGTGCCGCACCCAGCTCGCGGGGATCCGCAGCTCCATACTCGCGGACCAGTTCGTGAACACTGAGCCGCTCCTCGACAACCCTGATCGTGTGTTGCCTTATGTCTGGTCTTTCAGCGTCGGCGTCAAGCACGAGATCATGACCGACCTGGCAGTCTCGGCGGACTACGTCGGCAACCGGGGCCGCGATATCACCGCGGTCGTCGATATCAATGAACCGCGGACCCTGCCGAACGGCTCTCGTGGCCGTCCGGGTGTGAACGTCTTTGATCCGAACGGCACGTTGATTCCTGCGCAGTTCCGCAACGCAACCTTTCAGCGCGTGCTGCAGTTCCAGAATTCCGACGCGTTCAACACCGACCACAATGCGCTGGAGCTCAGCCTCGAGAAACGGTACTCGAACCGGTGGGGCGGACGGGTCGCCTACACCCTGTCGGAATCCCATGACGTGCAGGGCGGAGTCGCGGGAGGGTTCAACCTCAGCCTCAAGCGATTCTCCGACGACCTCGATCCGCGCAGCGACTATGGCCGCGCGGCCTTCGACAACCGCCATACGCTCAGCTCGAGTGTGAACGTGACGCCGTGGCGCGGGCTTGGCGTGGGGGCGGTCTACCGCTTTTACTCCGGAAACCCCATAAACGAGTTGGTGGGCCGGGACGTGAACGGCGACCGCGACAACTTCGATCGGCCGGTGGCCGGCGCGGACGATCTCACGATGCCCATCCGATCCAAGCTGGACGCATCGGGCCGCGCCGTCCGCAACGGGATCGACGGTCCCAATGTCTGGAATGTCGATTTCAGGTCCCAGTATTCGTTCTCGCTCCCTGCTCAGCGCACGGTCGGAGTGTTCTGGGAAATCTACAACGTGACCAACAAGGTCAACTTTGCTGCGCCGACCGGGAACAGGCGGAGCAGTAACTTCCTTGTGCCGACCGCGGCGTTCCCCCCGCGCTCGATGCAGATCGGTCTGCGGTTCGATTTCTGAGGCTCGCCGGTTGTGATGTCGATGTTCGTGGCGGCGGGGCGACGGCCTCGCCGCCACGCCATCGACTTGGTTCTGGTTCGGAAACGCCCGGCGGCCGGCAACCGGAGGAAATCGTGACGAATCGAAGGCAGTTCCTGAGGAGGGTGGCAGGCACGATGGCGGGCGGGTGTGCCATGGGGCTCGACCTCGTGGATGGCGCCACGCAGGCGCCTTCGGCGCGCCGGCAGGTGACCATCGGCAACCGTCGCATACGCGTCGTGGACATGCATGCCCATTGGGAGATGGCGCTGCCCGAGATCGTCAAGGGCACGGCGATCGAGAAGACCGCCCCCCCCTTCGTGATGCGCTCGCCGGGTCCAGGCCTGGCCGAGCGCATCGCGGTGATGGACAAGATGGGGGTGGACATCGCCGCCATCAGCATCAACTACTACTGGTGGAACGCCGCGACCGATCGAGGTCTGGCGCGCGCCATCTGCACCGCGCACAACGAGGGGCTGGCCAAGTGGAGCCGCGCTTACCCGGATCGGCTCGTTGGGCTGGCGTCGGTACCGCTCCAGTTTCCCGACCTGGCGGCCGAGCTGCTGCAGGACGCGACGATGCGGCTGGGAGCGCGCGGCGTCACCATCGGCGGTCACGTCGCTGGCGAGCCCGTGACGCTGCCCAAGTACGATCCGTTCTGGGCCAAGGTCGAGGAACTGGGTTTGCTCGTGTTCATGCACCCAGACGGCGCCGAGAACGTTGCCAAGCCCGGGTCGCTCGAAGCGACCGCCGGCGGACTCGGCATGGGTAACATCATCGGCAACCCCCTCGAGACCACGGTTTTCCTCTCGCGCCTGATCTTCGACGGCACCTTCGACAGATTTCCAGGGTTGAGGGTGTGCGGAGCGCACGGCGGTGGGTACCTCCCCTCGTACCTCGGGCGTTCCGAGGTCGCATGCGGGCGGCCGAATACCAAGTGCCTTCAGAAGCGCCGGCCCAGCGAATACCTCCGGCAGCAGGTGCTCGCCGACACGATGGTGTTCTCAGAGGAAGGTCTCCGGCATCTGGTGGCTGAGATGGGAACCAGCCAGATCGTCTATGGGACCGACGTCCCCTACATATGGCCAGTCACCGTGGACCTGGTTCTGAATGCGTCGTTCCTCAGCGACGCGGATAAAGAAGCCATCCTCGGCGGCAATCTCATACGCCTGCTACGCATTCCGGCTCAAACGTAAGAGCTTTCCACAGTACGTTCAGGAGGAGTGATGCCGAATCGGAGAGAGTTCCTCAAGGCCGGAACCGTCGTGACTGCCGGGATGTTCGCAGACCGATTGGCGTTTGCGGGTTCCCGGCAGGCGCCCGCCATCGTGCGGCGTCAGGTGTCGGTAGGCGGGCGGCGCATCCGCGTGGTGGACGTCCATGCCCATTCCTACTTCGTGCCGCCGGTCGTGGACGTCGTCCGCGGTACTCCCTTCGCGAGCAAGGTCGCGGTCAAGCAGGAGGCGCTCGGCCCGCAGCGCATCGGACCCCTCGACCAGCGGGGCATCGACGTGCAGGTCTTGAGCGTGAACGGCTTCAGCATGGGGTTCTGGTGGTATGCGGCCGATCGCGACCTTGCCGCGCGGATCGTCCGCACCCAGGATGAATATCTCGCGGCTTTCTGCCGGTCCTATCCGGAGCGGTTCGTGGGCCTGAGCTCGCCGTCAATCCAGCATCCCGAGCTCGCCGCTGAGCAGCTGGATTATGCCGTCACGAAACTGGGGTTGAAGGGCGTGGCCATCGGCGGTCATGTGGACGGCGCACGGCTCTCGGAGCCCCGGTTCCATCCCTTCTGGGCCAAGGTCCAGGAGATGGGGCTCGTGGTCTTCATGCATCCCAACGGATCGGAACACGCACTTCGTCCCGGTTTCTTCGACGGATCGCGGGGTGGTCTGACCAACATCATCGGCAACCCCCTGGAAACGACCATTGCCTTGACCCATCTGATCCTCGAAGGCACCCTGGATCGTTTCCCTGGCCTGAAGATCTGCGCGGCCCATGCAGGCGGGTATCTGCCCTCGTACCTGGGCCGGACGAATGTGGCCTGCGATCGCGGCAACGCCAACTGCGCCAACACCAAAGCACCGGGCGAATACTTCAAGCAGCAGATTCTCATCGACACGATGGTGTTTTCCGACGAAGGTCTGCGGCATCTGGTCGCGGAAGCAGGTGCCAACCAGGTCGTGTATGGGACAGATATTGCCTCGAGCAGCGTGGGCGAGGGTGGCTGGCCGGACACGCTGGATATCGTGCTTCGTTCGCAGCATCTGAGCGATGCGGAGAAGGAAGCGATCCTTGGCGGCACTGTGGCGCGCCTGCTTCGAATCGCGTGACGGGCGCGTCCTCGTGCGTCCGGTTCGGTGCCGGCAACCCGAACGGGTATAGTTGACGGCCCTGGCACGAGCATGACGCCCGAGGTCGCATGTGGACGGCTGCACTCACTGGTCTTCGTGGCCGGGCTGGCGATCTGCGTGAGCTGTGCGGATCGTCCCCTCACGTCGTCGGTTCCAACGACGGTGCGAATCAGCGCCGGCGCCGTTGGCGCGAGCTTCAACAGTCCCATGAGCGTGGCGCTCGAGCATGTTTACGGCACGCTGCCCGGCGTGAGCGTCCGCACCGTCGCGAGGCTCGGATCCGATCCGAGCGTCGAGATGCTGGAGCGCGGGGATGCCGAGATCGCCATCAGTTCGGCGGACGTCGCGTACGCGGCCTTCATGGGCCGGCTGCCGGATCACCCGGCGCCGTTTCAGCGGCTCCGCGCTGTGGCACTGCTGGAGCGCCAGGCGCTGCACCTGGTCGCCGGCGGGAAGTCGTCCGTGCGGACGCCGCAGGACCTGAAAGGTCGTGCGGCGAGTCTTGGGAGCGACCGGTCCGCGAGTGTGTTGACGGCCACGCTCGTCCTGAATGCCCACGGTCTCGACGTGGACCGCATTCGTCGTGAAACGGGCGCGCGCCGCGCGAGCTTGAACGAGTTGGCCGGAGGAGAATTGGACGCCATGTTCCTGCTGGCGCCGTACCCGATCGAGCCGGTGAGTGAGGCCGTGACCGAGGGGGCGCGTTTGCTGCCCCTGGCCGGTCCACCGATCGACCGTCTCATTCGCGAGTACCCCTTCTACAGTTACATGACGATCCCGCGGGGCACCTACCCCGGGCAGTCTCACCCAGTGCAAACCATCGGCGTCAGCAGCATTCTGCTCTGCCGGGCAGATCTTCCCGACGATCTGGTATACATCCTCACGAAAGCGCTCTTCGACAGTCTCGAGCGCCCCACATCGCCACTGGCGCGCTTCCGATGGCTCGATGCGGACGGTGCCAGTGCCACGCCGATCCCACTGCATGCCGGCGCCGCGCGGTACTACCGCGAGCGTGAGCTGTTCCCCTAGACATGGGACCTGTGCCGTCATGACCCGGTGGGGATGGCCGCAGTCACCGATGCTGGCGGCATGGCTGGCCGCCGGTGTCTGCGTGTCGGTTGCCACTCTGGCGTTCTTCGGCATCCGTGCCACGCGGGAGTTCGAACGAAGCTCGCAGCTCCTCGGGCAGCAGCGCGCTGACCAGGGCGCGCGCCTTCTGGCGACGGCGTTGACGCGCGACATGCGCGCGGCGCAGACGGCTGTGCTGCCCTTGTCCGCATGGGACGAGTTCCAGTCGGACGCGCCGCATGAGGTCATCGCGCTGGTTGCAACCACGTTCGCCAGGTATCCGTATCCCGACACCTTTCTGGCGTGGAACGCGCACGAGCCCTCGTCCAAGATGGTGTTCTACGCGCGTTCGGACCGTCCGCCGCGGTGGGCGGCTGCCACGGCGGACCTGGGCCGCTCGCCGGTGAGAGTGCTGACCGATCCGCGCGTGGCTGCTCTCATGGCGAGTCAGATCGACTCCGATGAGCAGCGCGGGCAACTCTATTCGGTGTTCGATATCGATCTCGATGCGGTGCGGTATCAGGTCGTGATCCGGCTCCGTTATCACGATCGACTGCGGCAGTCGCTGGCATCGGTGTATGGGTTCATGGTGAATCTCTCGTGGGTTCGGCAGCACTATTTTGCCGAATTGACACGACAGGTGGCCGATATCGGCAGCAACACGGGGCTGTCGTTCGGTATCGTCGACCATCGCGGCGAACCGGTGATTGGCAAGCCGGAACTCGCTGAAACCGGGCTCAGCAGTCGACAGACGTTTTCGTTCGCCTTTTTTGACCCGCTCCCCGTGGCGGCCAATATGAGAGACGAGGCGTTCGACCTTCAGACGTGGACCGTGCTCGTGAGCGGCACCGCGGATCCGACCCTCGGTGCCGCGATTCGCGGCGCGGACGTCATATTCGGCCTGGCCGCCGTGGCTGCGGTGATGCTGGCGTTCGGACTCGTGATGACTGCCCGGGCCATGCGAACGGGCGTCGAGCTGGCTGAGATGCGTGCGGAGTTCATGTCGTCTATTACGCACGAATTGAAGACCCCGATTGCCAGCATCCGGGCGATGGGCGACATGCTGACGCGCGGCCGACTTCGGCACCCGGACGACCAGCGCGAGTACGCGGCGGTGGTCTCGCAGGAAGCGAAGCGGCTGGAGCGTCTCGTGAACAACGTGCTGGCGCATGCCCGGATTACCGACGTCGCGGACGTGTATTCGTTCGAGCCGCTGGACGTCGAGGAGCTCGTGAGCGAAGTGTTGAAAGGCTTCAAGCACCAGCTGCACCGCGGCGGGTTCCGCATCACGGTCGACCTTCAGCCGGATCTCCCAC
This sequence comes from Acidobacteriota bacterium, assembly GCA_013140775.1. Classification (GTDB taxonomy): domain Bacteria; phylum Acidobacteriota; class Vicinamibacteria; order Vicinamibacterales; family UBA2999; genus JABFSA01. The sequence goes on from JABFSA010000041.1 coordinate 51,201, forward strand.
GGATCCAGGGAGATCGCGCTGCAATGGAGCTGCTGCTGGACAATCTCATCGACAATGCGATCCGCCATTCCAGGAATTCGAAGGAGTTGAGAATCGAGGCGATCGCACGGGAGGATGGCGTGGCCCTCGTGATCGCCGATCGCGGCGTGGGTATCCCCGTCGAGGATCTCGGGCGTGTCACTCAAAAGTTCGTGCGTGGGCGAAATGCCGTCCGTGGGGGCAGCGGTCTAGGCCTGGCGATCGTCAACCGGATTGCGAAGGACCACGGCGGGCGAGTGGCGATCGAGTCGGTGCTGGATCGAGGCACGACGGTGACGGTGGTTCTGCCAGTCGCGCAGATCGAAGCCGCAACCACTTACGACACGGAGTTGCCCCCTCTGCCAGGCGCGATACGCCCCTCGACATCCTCACCGCCATGAGGCCGCAGTCCCAACGATCGGCGGTGCTCGCCCGACAGGGACAGAAACGCGTCCTCGTCGTCGAAGACGACGACGCCCTTGCCCGGGTCCTGTGCGACAGCCTGGTCATCGAGGGGTTCGCCGTCGAGCGCGCGTCCGACGGAGGAGAGGCGACGCGGTTCGCTGCCGCCTTCCATCCGGATCTCGTCCTGCTCGATCTGATGCTTCCCGATACGTCAGGCTTCGAGCTCTTCGGCGCGTTACGTCGCCGCGGCGCCACAGCGATCATCATGCTCACCGCGCGGGGACAAAAGTCCGACAAGCTGCGCGGACTCAAGATCGGCGCCGACGACTACGTGACCAAGCCGTTCGACATCGACGAGCTCATGGCCCGGGTCCATGCGGTCTTGCGGCGGGCGAGGACGAATGTGGAGGTCTTGGCGCTCGGCGATGCGACGATCGACTTCGCGCAGCAATGTATTGTCAGGCGCGGGCGCTCGGTTCCGCTCAGCCGCCGTGAATGCGAGGTGATCAGTTACCTCGCAGCACGCCACGATCGTGTGGTGTACCGAGACGAATTGCTCCGTGAGGTGTGGGGGTATCCGGAGTCGCCGATCACCCGGTCGGTCGATCACGCCATCGCGCGACTACGAAAGAAGCTCGAGGCCGACCCGCATCATCCGCGATTCATCCACACCGTGCACGGGAACGGCTACTGCCTCACCTTCAACGGGGGACGCGCGTAGGGACGGGGTCGGCTACTCGCGAAAAATCCGCGAGAGAGGTAACTGTAATCCTGGCAAGAGGGGCGTCGTCAGTACGTCGGACGTTTCGCGCGACAGTTCAATCGGCCGGCCAAGCCCCTTCTCTTCACGCCGAGAGACCCTGACAACATCGATCGCGGGATCAATGACCCAGTACTCCGATACTCCCGCGCGGTCGTACAGGCGTCGCTTGATGGTTTCATCTCGTCGCCGCGTTCCCTTTGACGCGATTTCGACCACCAGCTCCGGAACGCCCCGGACATTGGCGGGCGTCAACGTCTGGGCGGCACGTTCGTTCGACAGGTAGAGGAGGTCGGGTTCAACGACATCCCAATTGGAGAGGACAACATCCAGCGGCGCCATGAAGACGCGACCAATCGGGTTCGTCTCGATCCAGTTGCCAATCAAGAGGTGCAGGTTTCCCAAGATCCCCTGGTGCCTGACGTTCGGCGAGGGCGTCACGTAGTGCTCTCCATCGATCAGTTCGTGCCGCTTCCCGTCATCTGGGAAGTGGACGAAGTCGTCGTACGTGAGCCTCAACGCCGTGCGTGCCGTCCGTCGCTCCTCGATCCCGGCCATGACGCTCATTTTACCGTCGTCGTCACGCGAATGGCGTGCCGGAAATGAGGACGCGAAATCGCCCGGGAATCTGAAGGAAGAGTCAGGCAGGTGGCAGGAGCAGCAGCCTTGGACGGCGATGGCTGTGGCAGAATCTGCCACGCTCTTCAGGTGGAGGTGTTCATGACACGCGTGCTGGCACTCGTAGCGATCTTCCTGGCGTCACCGGTGTTGGCGCAGCAGCCCGTTCCCGAGATTCCCTTCGAGTCGGTTCCCAACTTCCTCAAGCTACCGCCCGGTGTGCACCTGGGTGAGGTGCCCGGCGTAGCCGTGAACTCGAAGGGACACGTGTTCGTGTTCACGCGCTCGAACAGCGCGGGTGGTCCGGCGTACGCGCCCGCAGCGGCGCAATTGCTCGAGTTCGATTCCACGGGTGCCTTTGTTCGGGAGATAGGCAAGGGGCTCTACGCGTGGTCGTTTGCTCACAGCGTGCGCGTGGACCGCAACGACAACATCTGGGCCATCGACAAGGGCTCGGACATGGTGGTGCGGTTCAGTCCCGCTGGCCAGGTCGTGATGGTGTTCGGACGCAGGCGAGAGTCGGCCGACCCGGAGACGAAGCCGTGGGAGGAGATCGACCCGCCGCTCGCGCCGGTGGACGGGCTCTTCCGGCAGCCGACCGACGTGGCCTGGGATGCCGCCGGCAACATCTACATCAGCGACGGGTACGTGAACTCGCGCGTCGCGAAGTACGACCGCAACGGCGACTGGGTGACGTCGTGGGGCGAGCCTGGGACTGCACCGGGGCAGTTTCACCTGCCTCATGCAATCGCGATCGACAGTGAGGATCGTGTGTACGTGGGTGACCGGACCAACCGGCGCATTCAGGTCTTCGATGCCAGCGGTCGGTTCCTGCGTATGTTCTCTATCGACGTGCCGCCTGATCCGCGAACACGTGCAGTGAATGGCAACACACCGACCGGCAGCCGGCTGGAGGCGGTCATCGGCGCGCCGAACTCAATCTGCATTCCGCCGCGGAGTCAGGTGATGTTCGTGGGCGAGTCGACGTATCCGGGCCGGGTATTCAAAGTGTCTCTCGACGGAAAGGTGCTCGGCGTGATCGGTCGCTCGGGACGGCTCCCGGGACAGTTCTCCGGTGCGCACGGTCTTGCGTGTCCATCGGAAACAGAGATCTACGTGGCGGAGACGTCCAACTGGCGAGTGCAGAAGCTTCGCCTGCGCGCGCCCGCAACCGCGACAGACTCCGCGAGACGATAAGGGCGGACTGATTGATTCGTGTCGTCAGAGTGTGGCTTCGAGCGCGGCGCGCAGTGCCGGTGTGATCTCCGGGTCGATCCCAAACCACGACTTCCAGGCCGGCCGCGCCTGGTGCAGCAACATACCCAGGCCGTCAACCGTCGGGTTGCCTCGGTGGCGGGCCGCCTCGAGCAGCGGCGTCTGGAGCGGCACGTAGACGATGTCGCAGACGATTGCGTCCACGGGCAGGGTCGCAAGGGACAGGTCGAGCGACGGCTGACCGACCATGCCCTGGCTGGTCGTGTTGACGAGCATCGTCACGCCCTCGACCGCGCGATGGCGCTCTTCCCACGGGATCGGTGTGATGGGCGCACCTGACTCGCGGGACAGCAGTTCCGCGCGCGCGAAAGTCCGGTTGATCACCCGAATCTCCGTCGTCCCGTGCGTGGCCAGGGCATAGACGATGGCGCGGGCACCGCCCCCCGCGCCGATCACCGCCACCGGGCCGGCGTCGCCGCGCCATGACGGCTGCTGCTGCTGGAGGTTGTGGATGAAGCCGTACGCATCGTTGTTGGTCCCCAGGAGCGACCCGTCGTGCCGCACCGTGATGCAACTGACCGCGCCGATGCGGCGCGCCACCGGTTCAGCCGCATCGACGATCGCCAGCGCATGCTCCTTGTGGGGAATCGTGATGTTGCAGCCCGAAAAGCCGAGCGGGGCAAGCGCCCGGAGGGCGATTTCGAGGTGGTCGGGCTTCACCGCGAGCGGGACGTATGCACCCGTCAGCCCGTGCTCACGCATCAGGAAGTTGTGCAGGATCGGCGAACGCGAGTGCGAGACCGGCCAGCCCATGACGCCGGCAAGGGCGAAGTGTTCGGATCGTGAAGTCATGGAATCTTTCCCGGCGAGTGGCTCCGAGGCGTACAGCATAATGCAGGTGGATCATCCGTCAGGAGACGCACGATGCTCAGGAAAGACCAGAACGACCTTCTCACCCAGACGGGTCCGGGAACGCCGATGGGACAGATGTTCCGGCAGTATTGGATTCCCGCGCTGCTGGCCGAGGAGCTGCCCGAGAACGATTGCCCGCCGGTGCGCGTCAAGCTGCTGTCCGAGCGTCTGATTGCGTTTCGCGATACCGAGGGACGCTACGGACTGATGGATGAGTTCTGTGCCCATCGCGGCGTGTCGCTCTGGTTTGGCCGCACCGAGGACTGCGGGCTGCGATGCCCGTATCACGGCTGGAAGTACGACGTCACGGGACAGTGCGTCGAAATGCCGTCCGAACCCGTCAACTCAGGGTTCGCCAACAAGATCCGGTTGAAGTCGTACCCGCTGATCGAACGCGGGGGCGTGCTGTGGACCTGCATGGGCGAGGGTGACGAGCTGCCGCCATTGCCGGAGTGGGAGTTCGCCACGGTACCGGCCGCACATTCCTTCACGTCCAAGCGTTTCCAGGAGTGCAACTGGCTCCAGTCGATGGAAGGCGGGATCGACTCGAGCCACGTGTCGTTCCTGCATCGCGGCGACCTCAACACGGACCCGCTCTTCAAGGGCGCGCGAGGCAACCAGTACAACCTCGGCGACATGCGGCCCGTGTTCGAAGTGGTGGAGAGCCCGGGGGGCTTGTACATCGGCGCCCGCCGCAACGCGGAGAACGACCACTATTACTGGCGCATCACGCAGTGGGTGATGCCCTCGTTCACGATGATTGCCCCGCGCGGCAACCACTCGGTGCACGGCCACTTCTGGATCCCGATCGACGACGAGAACTGCTGGGCGTGGAGTTTCGACTACCACCCCACCCGCGCGTTGACTGACGAGGAAGTTGGCGCGATGCGCGCGGGCAAGGGGATCCACGTCAAGTACGGTCCCGGCAACTATCGGCCCCTGGCCAACAAAGACAACGATTACCTGATGGATCGAGCGGCGCAGAAGGCCGGGCGAACCTACAGCGGCATCGAGGGTATCTCGATGCAGGATGCTTCGCTCCAAGAGAGCATGGGCCCCATCGTCGATCGAACCAAGGAGACGCTTGTGTCCACTGACAGCGGCATCATCATGGCGCGTCAGCGGCTGCTCCGCGCGGTGAAGGCGCTGGTTGACGGAGGGGTTCTCCCTCCGGGCGTCGATCCCGTGCATCAACGGGTTCGCTCGGCCGCGGTGATCCTCCCACCGGATCAGGCATTCAAAGACGGAGCCCGCGAGGCGATGATCGCTCGCCCAGGCGTGGCTCCAGCGGCCGTCTAGGCTCTGGGCGCTCGGCTCCAGGCTTTGGGAACTGATTTCGAACATGCTCAGTGAGTCCACCCGCATGAGTTCTGCGGCCGAGGCGCGGTTTCGCATTCAGGCGCCGCCTCCGACGGCACGCACGGTCGCTGTCGTTCCGCTCGATGCGGTGAGCGAGCGTTTGACGACGGGGCTTTCCGAGCATGCGTGGAACGGCGTGACCTTTGTGCCTGCGTCAGCTGCGGCCCGCTTTGCGACGGATCCGGGTCCAGCAGATCTCGTGATGATGGTCGTTGCGGCCGGAACTGATGCGAGCGCCGCTGTGGCCATCGGTGAAACCTGCAGTCAGCGGCGCATTCCCACCGCGACGTGTGTGATTCGTGACGCAGCAACGTCGGAAGATGACCTTTCGACGACACTGGGTCGGATTCGTCCCTGGTCGCTGATGGTCGTCGTTGTCAGTGACCGGGGCTATCTCGAGGACATCCTCAGGTCGTTTCGATGAATCAGAGAGTCACCGTGGCGTCGCTTCAACAGATGAAGCGCGACGGCAGAAAGATCGTCGGCGTGGTTGTCTACGACCGCCAGATGGCGGAGGTCGTGGATCGTGCCGGGGTGGACATTGTGTCGGTGGGCGATTCGGTCGGCGTGAACATGTGGGGGCACGAGAGCGAACTGGACGTCACGCTCGACCAGATGCTGCTGGTCTGCGCCGCCGTTCGTCGAGGTGTTCGACGCGCGCTCGTCAGCTGTGATGTGCCGTTCGGGCCTCTCCAGGCCGGACCCGACGCAGCGATACGCGCTGCCAGACAGCTGGTGAACGACGGTGGCGCCGACATGGTCAAGCTCGACGCTGCGGCTGATCATCCGGATGTCGTTCGTGCGGTCGCTCGCGCCGGTATTCCCGTCTGGGCCCAGTTCGGTATCACGCCGCACACGGCTTCGCGCCATGGTGGAATGACGCAAGCCGGCCCGGCGATGGCTGCCGCGTTGAAGGATCAATTCGTCGCGGACGCCAGGTCGCTCGAGGCATCGGGTGCGTCGCTGCTGGATTTCACGAACTCCGGCCCGGTTGCCGGTCCCGCTGTTACGCAGTCAGTGTCGATTCCGGTGATCGGAGGCCTTGGCGGTGGGCCGTGGCTGGATGGACGTGTGCGTGCCCTCGTCGCAGCCGTGGGATACACCGCCGAGGCGCTCGACGACACCGTCGAACGCTACGCCAACGTGGCGCGGGTGACGTTCGACGCGGTCACGACGTTTGCGGAGGACGTTCGCGCCGTGAGGCAGATTCGCGGCGCGACTCCTTCCAAAGCCTGAGCAGGGTCACTCGCCGCTGACGTCCCGACCGGGTGCGCGCGGCCGCATGTCCGGCGTCAGGTGTGTCCCATTCGACAGCGTGACTTCCCTCAGCAGGACCGCGCGATCGCGACGACCGGCGGCGCCGGTGATCGTGACCGGGTCTCCAACCGCGAACCGCTCCGTCGGAAAGCCGGCGCGCTTCAAGGTGTTTGCAGCTCCCATCTCGACGAGCCATTCCTCGACCCGTCCTTCCGGGTTTCTCACGTCAACTCTGAACCGCGAGTGAGGATTGAGCCAGCGAATCTCGGTCAGTACCCCCGAGATGGTGACCTCCCGGTTCGAGTCGAAGTTCACGACGGTCGAATGGTGTGCGGTCGAATTGCGCGCAATTGTCGAGATGACAAGGACCAGGCCGGCAAGTACGAGAGGACTTTTCATCAGCCGACTCCGTTCAGATTCAGTGGGCTCAGCGTGGAGAAGTGATGGCGGCTTCTTCCGGAATGCAGCCGTACTCCATGAGGTCCCAATCGTTCTTGAGGTACCGGATCGTTGAAACAAACGGGGACTGATAGTTCACCGGATCAACATACGTCGTTTCGATGACCAGGCGGTCCCCTTCCCGGTGCACTCGCTCCACCGTGTGCATACGGGCACTCTGAGGCATGCCGGCGCGTTCGGCGATGGTTTCCATGTAGCCGGCGGCGACATCGATGGTGTCGATCGTCAACACGTTCCCCTCGTACCACGCGGCAGACGCGCCGAGCTGGGGATGTCGCGGGATGCGGAGCCGCTTCGGGTTGGGATCCCGCGGATTCGAGAGAGGAATCCTTCGATCGATGTCCATGAATTCGTGCTGCAGCCGAACGAAGTCAGGACCCTGCGTGATGTGTACGAGTGCGTTGGGGTTGAGCCAGGCACGCGTCCAGCTCGCCGCCGTGCAGCTGTACGCCGGATCGTCCGTCTTGAAATCGTAGGCGTCCATCCGGCGCTTTCCGTCAGGGGTCAGGGTCCAGGCACTGAAGACCGTCGGCCCGCCTCCGTTCAGGATCCAGTTCACGTCCGACAAATCGGGCTGCCCCGGCGGAGGCACGGGGCCTTTCCGCGACGGGGCAGCATTGACTTGTGCGAAGGCGCTGACCGTCGATGTCAGCATCAGCACGACGACGAGGGAGCTGGTCGGAGAGCGCATCATCGCTTAAGCCTTGCGGGCCTGGATTGTAGATCGTCTCAGGCTCCTCAGTACGTCACGCGGACACGATAGTTGAGCGTGGCCGTTCCATCGACCGCGACGGGCACTGTGAACTGCGCCGCCCATGCGTCGGTCTTCGTCCATTGGTGCGACGAGCGCAGCATCCGCCAGGTCCCCCCAACCGGTTCGTTGACCTCGACTGACACCGGCGTCGTCTTGTGGTTGCGCACCGTGATCTCGTACTCGATTTCGTATGTACTGCCGGCGACCTTCTCGAAGTCGGTCTGCTTTCGCTCGGTCACCACGTCGAACGCATTGCCAATCTTGAGGTTGATGGTTTCGTCTTTCGGCGTGTGATCGATCCGGTCTTCGCCAACGAACTGCGTGCCGCCCGATGAATCCGATTGATACACGCGGACGATCCCTGCCGGCATCGGCATGCCAAGTCCGGAGCGCTGCTCGTTCCTGAACTGATAGAAGACCTGCACAACGTCCTTGATGGGTGCACCGGGATGCTGCGCGTTGCGGTAGTAGAACTGTTGCCCGTCAACCACATACCGCTTCACCACCGCGAAACCAGTTCCACCGAGCATGCTGACCTGCTTTGTCTGGTTGTTGTTGATCGTGGTCTTTCGTCCAAGTGTGTAGAGGTGATAGTCAGAGAAGGCTTCCTCCGCCATTGGCGCTGCCGCGGCCACGTCGGATCTCATCTCCTGCATTGCCAGCCGACCGAAGACCTGCTTCACGCGGTTCAGGTCGCCAGCCACGAGCTGCAGCTTTGCGTTTGGAAATGACGTGCCGCTGCCATTGGTCAGCGTCACCCATCCGTCGATGTCACCGGACTTGTCGTCCCGCGCCACGGTCAGCACGTAGTCCGCATTCCACGAGAGCTTGCCGGCCAGATAGGACGCCTCGACGCGATGTCGCGTTGTGCCGTCATTGTCGAGCGTCCAGATCAGCGTTGGCCGTGAGAAGAGATTGCCAGGCAGTTCGGGGAACCGAACGTGATCGGCCTGGAGTCCGGTCACGATCTCATTGCCAATCTGCCAGACGGGCGCGTTGTTGTAGCTGAGAAGCCGGGCTTTGACTTCTTCCTGTTGTGTCGCGCCATTTCGCTGCACCAGGCGGACCAGCGTCACCTCGCGGCCGACGTACTTGCGTAGCAGCTTGTCGGGTTCGAGCAGGTCGTACTCGTAGTTCTGTTCGAGGACGCTCACTCCCGATGGCTCAGAGAGCGATCTGAAATGCACCGTTGCCGGGTTGACCGTGGCGGCGATGTCCATGAAGCGCAGGTTGGACGTGCCGCGCGGAAGCTGAAGGTTGCGCACGTCGCGAACCAGAGCAATGTCGGAGTTGTAGACGGTGAGGGCCAGCTCCACCTGGTCCTCGAGGGTCGTCTGCGCCGGTCCCGGCGCAACCTGGGCCGACACTGGCGTCGATCGGTCAGCCAGCGCTGCCGTGCCGACGACGAGGAGGAGGATGCCGAAGACCGCTGCGTGAGAGAGACGGAACATGGAACGCTCCTTTCGAGCAGCCACGTCCCGGTTCCGCCCGCCGCGGATCGAGGTGGCTGTTCTTAGAACGGAGCAGTTGGAGAACCTTGCACGTGCCCCCAGAGCCCAAAGCCCAAAGCCGAGAGCCTAGAGCGGTTGCCAGCTTGTTCCACCGTCCGTCGTCCTGAATCGCTGGCCGTTGGCGGCGGTCACGAGGGCGGTGCGGCCGTCGGTGGTTTCCACACCGGTCAGATCGAGGTTTGTCGGGGAGGTCAGTCGCCGCCAGTCGGTGCCATTGATCGTCAGCAGGACCGTTCCGGCTCGTCCGACGATCCAGCAGACCGTGCCTGACGGCGACGCGCCGGCGACGAGATCGGCGTCTACGCCGGTCGGTCGTGCTGTCCAGGTGCGGCCGGCGTCGGTTGAGTAGTCCACGGATCCCGCCCGGCCGATTCTCCAGCGAACCATCGTGCCTGGCGAGACCACGACGACCGGTTGGACGGCGAGCGTTGCGATCGCCCCTCGGAATGTTCCGAAGCCGCTCGACTGCGCTGGCGACGGGGCAGCCGGTTGTGCCGGCGCTGGCGGCGCGGCCGGTGGCGCGGCCGCCTCCTGTCGGGCGAGCGCACCG
>JABFSA010000012.1 GCA_013140775.1 Acidobacteriota bacterium
GCGGCGGAACACAACTTCTTCACGACCGGCGACTACCTGGAGTTCCGCTATGGCACGACCGTCCGCTGCGTTGCGACCGCCCTCATCGGGTTCGGCAGTCTCGCTCTCCTCGCAGGACAGCTGATTGCCGGCGCGGCAATCCTCAACGTCGTGACAGGTGTTCCCCGCTGGGCTGGCGCGTTGATTGGCGGCGCAATCATGACGGCCTACTTCACGGCCGGGGGACTCCTCGGATCGGCGCGCGTCAACATCCTCCAGCTCGCGGTGATGATGACGGGCTTCTTCCTGGCGATTCCAGCAGTGCTCGGCAATGCTGGCGGTCTGCAGGCGCTCATTGGCTCGGCCGCGCCGCCATCCTTCGGTGACTTTACATACTCTTCAGGACCGGGGTCGGGGTGGACGCTCTTCATGCTGCTCGCGCCCGCATTCGTCGTGTCGCCCGGATTGATCCAGAAGTCGTGGGGAGCGCGAAGCGAGAGCGCGCTTCGCACGGGAGTTGCGCTCAATGCGGTTGCCCTTCTGCTCTTCGCATTCCTGCCGGTGCTGCTGGGAATGGCCGCGAGGGTGACGATGCCAGGCATCGAGGACATGAACACCGTCCTGCCCGCCGTGCTCAAGGAGCAGCTCCCGTCATGGATCGGAGCGCTGGCGCTCGCGGCGGTGTTCTCGACCGAAGTGGACACCTGTGACGCCATCCTGTTCATGATTTCAACCTCGGCGTCGCAGGACCTGTACAAACGGTTTCTCAAACCGACGGCAACGGATGCCGAGCTTCTGCGCGTCGCTCGATTGACGGCGGTGGGTGGTGGACTGGTGGGCGTTGCGCTGGCGATCGTGCTGCAGACCGTCATCGGTGCGCTCACGATCTTCTACTCGCTGCTCGTCGTGACGCTGTTCGTCCCGGTGCTCGGTGGACTCTATCTGCGGCGTGCCGCGTCGGCAGAGGCGCTTGCGGCCATCGCGTCAGGCGTCGCGGTGATGTTCGTCGTCCGCTACGGGTTTACCGGCTATCGCTGGCTCGATCCAACACTTGCCGGCCTCGTCGGCGCCGCGATCGCTTTCGGATCACTGTTAACTATTCGGAAGAGCTGAAGTTCTTCCGAGCCCCGAACCCCGAGTCCCGAGTCCCGAAATTCGAATCCAGAACCCCGAGTCCCGAATCCCGGACTAAAATCATTTCCCGATGAAAACTTATCGCATTGCAGTGATTGCCGGCGACGGCATTGGACAGGAAGTCATTCCCGCGGGCATCGAAGTGCTGAAGAGCGCCGCGAAGGGCAGCTTCCAGTGTGAGTTCACCGACTTCCCCTGGGGTTCCGATTTCTATCTTCGAACTGGACGCATGCTCGACGCCGACGCGTTCGAGCAGATGCACAAGTTCGACGCCGTCTATCTCGGCGCGATTGGCGACCCGCGAGTGCCGGACCACATCACGGCCCGCGAAATGATCCTTCCTTTCCGGCAGCAGCTCCGGCAGTACGTGAATCTTCGGCCGATGCGGTTGCTGACAGGGATCGACTCGCCGCTTCGAGGCCGCACGGCCGCCGACATCGACATGGTGTGTGTCCGTGAAAACTCCGAAGGTGAATACTGCGGGATTGGAGGACGCCTCCATCGTGGCACCCCGGATGAACTCGCGGAACAGACCGGAATCTTCACCCGCCGCGGCATCGAACGCATCGCACGTTACGCGTTCACACTGGCGCAGGGCCGTCCGCGCCGGCTGCTGGCCAGCGCCACGAAGTCCAACGCGATGCAGCACTCGATGGTGTTCTGGGACGAGGTCGTTGCGGAGGTCGCCAAGGACTTCCCCGACGTGACCTATCGGAAGTACCACGTGGATGCGATTGCGGCCCGCATGGTGACGCACCCGCAGACCCTTGACGTCATCCTTGCCACGAATCTCTTCGGCGACATCCTGACCGACATCGGTTCGGCCATTTCAGGCAGCCTGGGTGTCGGCCCCGGCGGAAACATCAACCCCGAGCGCACAACGCCTTCCATGTTTGAGCCGATCCACGGGTCGGCCCCGGATATTGCTGGCAAGGGCGTCGCCAATCCAATCGCGGCCATCTGGGCCGGCGCGATGATGCTCGACCACCTCGGCGAGAAGGCGGCTCACGATCGCATTCTGTCGGCGATCGAGCGTGTCATCGGCAGCGAGACGGTCAAGACGCCGGATCTTGGCGGCAAGGCCACGACAGCCGAGATGACGAAAGCTGTCCTCGGGGCAATGGGCCGCTGAACCGGACGATCAGTTCATGTGGATTCTACGAACGTTGATGGAAGGAGGTACGGAACGCACGTTCCGTATTCTCGCCGGCAGTATCAGAACGATCGGCCGCTCGACGGGCGCGGACTTCATCGTCGATGCGCCGCTCGTCTCGCGTGTCCATTGCCGCCTGACGGCACTGGCGAATGGGGAGCTTGAAGTCAGGGATCTCGACAGCACCAACGGCACGTTCCTCAATGGTGAACGCGTCGAATCCAGCCTGCTCGCATCCGGCGACAAGCTGGGCGTGGGGCGAACGGAGATCGTTGCGATGAGAGACGCGGACTGATTCTCGGGACTCGGGATTCGGGACTCGAAAGTGATCTATCCCCGCAAATACTCCAGCACAAACGGATTCGTGCGCCGCTCACGGCCAATGGTCGTCGTGGGGCCGTGGCCGGGATAGACGACGGCATCGTCTCCGAGAGCGAACAGGACCTCGGTGATCGATCGCATCAGCACGCCGTAGTTGCCGCCCGGCAGATCGGTGCGGCCGATGGCTCCGGCAAAGAGCGTGTCGCCAACGAGGAGATGCGTGCCCGCCTCGCCCTTCGGGCCCACCTGCAGGCATACGCCTCCAGGGCAGTGACCAGGCGTGTGATGAACACGAACCTCAAAGTCCCCAAAGTAGACCGGATTCAGATCGTAGAAACGATCGACCGGCGGAGCCGGATCGACCTTGAAGCCGAACATCCGGCCCTGCTCCACGACATGCTGGTAGAGCGGGAGGTCATCCCGGTGAAGGAACACAGGCGCGCCGAAGGCGTCCTTCGCGCGCCCGACGCCGGTGATGTGATCGACATGCGCATGCGTCAGCAGGATGTGCTGGACGCGCAGTTGATGGCTGGCGACGACCGCGATAAGGGCGTCAACTTCGTCGCCCGGGTCTACAACAATGGCCTCGCGGGTTCGCTCACAACCGACGACGAAACCGTTCTTGTGAAACGGGGGAACCTCACGCACTTCGAGAATCATGTGCCCGTACCCAGTAACCTACACGGTACATCATGATTTTTTGCGGCGTAGACGACCTCATCTTCTCGATCAAGATCTCCACAGCCGCCAAGGCGCTTGGTGTTGACATCTATTTCGAACGCTCGCCCGATCAGGTGGTCCCGCGTATCAGAGAAAAAATGCCGTCCCTCGTGATTCTGGATTTGAACAGCAGCAAGATGCGGCCGCTCGAGGTGATTGCGCAGCTGAAGGGCGACACGACGCTGCGGGAGATTCACACGCTCGGCTACGTCTCGCACGTCCACACCGATCTCATCGACGCCGCCAGACAGGCGGGAATCGATGAAGTCCTCGCGCGATCGGCGTTCTCGGAACAGCTGGGCGAGATCCTCACCGCGCCACGAACCACCAGATCAGCGCGGCCAGAGCAACCAGAATAAGCACGCCCGGCACCAATCCTTTCGACGTGCCCGCCGCGGCTGACGGGATACGGGGCACCTGTCGATCTCACGTGTGAGAACAAGGGCTCGTCCGTGCAGAGCATCGTGACACTCCTGCTGCCCGAACTCGAGAAGGACATGCCGCTCGGGCGGGAGGAGTGTGCGAAGGCCGGACGCCGCCCAGGGTACCCACCAGGCTAGACGGTTAATCCTTCCGTTGGCGGCAGCGAAGCTCTAATATCTCGGCTGTCTCACTCGGAATAGAGGAGGTAGGCGACATGGAACTCGAGATTCGGCGGAGGCTCGGCAGCAAGCGCATGCTCCACGCGTGTTTCGCGACGTCGTTGTTGCTCATCGCAATGGTCGCCTCCGCGGGCGCACAGAACCTGAGCTCCGGCAGCATCGACGGCACGGTCAGCGACGAGTCTGGTGGCGCGCTGCCCGGTGTGACGGTCACCGCCACGAGTCCTGCACTGCAGGTGCGGCAGGTGAGTGCGACTACGGACGCCGAGGGACGCTATCGTCTGATTGATCTTCCTCGGGGCACCTACCAGGTCGACTTCGAGATTAGCGGCTTTCAGCCGCTCCGGCGATCGGAGATCATCCTTACCGCTGGTTTCGCGGCGCGCGTGAACGCGACGCTCCAGGTCGGGTCGCTCTCTGAAACCATTACCGTGAGCGGCGCGAGCCCGGTGGTGGACCTCACGACGACCCGCGGCGGCCAGACCATCAGCAGCACCCTGCTCGTGAGGGAGCTTCCAGGCAGCAAAACGCTCGCGGACGTGGTGTCTGTCTCGGCCGGTCTGCTGAATACCGCGGGGGAAGTCGCGGGCTCCCTGGGACTGACCGGGCGGCCGCGCTTCAGCGCCTACGGACTGCAGAGCGGCAACACCAACGTCACGATGATGGTGGACGGCTTTCAGATCATTGCCAACTACCCGTTGCCGGACATCGGCTCGACCGACGAAGTGGACATCAAGACCTTCGGCAACAGCGCCGACGTGAAAGAGATGGGCCCGGCGATGAACCTGGTCATCAAGTCGGGTGGCAATGAGTTTCACGGTTCGGCCTCGACGGCCTTCATGAAGCAGCCCTCGTCGAACCTCGACGACAATCTGCGGGCCCGCGGCCTGACCGTCGGGGCCCAGCAGAAGTACTTCACCGATTCCGGTGGCGACCTGGGCGGCCGCATCGTGCGCGACAAACTGTGGTTCTACGGAAACTATCGCAAGCGGTTCAGCAAGACGAGCCAGCCCGGCCTCGTGCTCAACGCTGGACCGGACGGCCAGTACCTGACGGGCGACGAGCCACCTGCCTTCCCTAAGCTCACCGGAGAAAACGTGAGCGGGAAGCTCTCGTACCAATTCACGCCGAAGTACCAGGTCAATGGATTCGTCTCACGCGACCAGACGACAAACGAAGCCGACATCCAAATCGCCCCGTTCGGAGCGGTCGTGGACTTCGCGCACTCGCCATGGGAACAGACCAACCCATTCAATTGGCTGCCATACGCACGAAAAGCCGAGCTACGGGGGACGCCCAGCAGCAATCTGATCTTCGACGTCGTGGGTGGCAAGTCCGGCTACAAGCTCTACTACGACCAACAGCCGGAGACCTTCAACAAGCCGACCACCTACAACCGCAGCACGTTGCTGCTGACCGGCGCGAACATCCCGCACACCAGCGACTTCAACTTCTGGACGCTCAACGCCAACGCCACGTATATCCCTGAATCCTTCCTCGGGGGTAATCATCAGTTCAAGGTGGGTTACTACCTGGGGCGTCGCGACAACGCGGGTGGCCGAACATCGAATCCCGCGGGCGACTACGCGTTGCTCTTCGACACGGTCAACGGCGTGCCCAACGTCGCCCAGGAATTCGAATCGAACAACGCGCCGGTGGATCCGACCGAGTGGGACGACATCTATTCCCTCTACGTGATGGACCAGTGGCGACTCGGCCAACGCCTGACGTTCAACCTCGGCTTGCGCTGGGACGGCCAGCACTCGTTCGTCCCGGAGCAGACGCGAGAGGCGGGACAGTTTGCCGCCGCCGAGACCTTCCCGCGAGTTGAGGTGTACAAGGGCAGTCAGCTCGCACCACGCGCGGCGCTTGCCTGGGACACGACCGGCAGCGGGCGTTCCGTCCTGAAATTCACCTACGGCTGGTACAACCCTGAGGCTTCGTTAGCCGGTGCGTTCAACAAGAATGCGTCGTTCACGACCAGGTACCGGTGGCGCGACTTGAATGGGAACAACAACTACGATCCCGGGGAAGTGAATCTCTCCACGGCCCCAGGTGCGCCCGACTTCATCAGCACGACCAACACGGTCAACAACATCCTCAACCCTGATCTGCGCCTGCCGCACGTGCAGGAAATCACGGTGGCGTTCGAGCGGGAGGTTACGACCAGCGCGGCGGTGCGTGGGCTCTATCTCTACCGCCGCCACGGTGACCAAACGGCAACGATCAACGTGCTCCGGCCCTACAGTGCGTTCAACATCCCGATCACCCGCACGGATCCCGGCCCCGACGGCGTGCTGGGTAACGGCAACGATGGCGCGAAAGTTGTGATTTACGACTACGCACCGGCCTTCCGCGGGAGCGCCTTCCAGGGCAACCAGACGGTCAACCGGCCCGACGGCCGGTACGACTACACGCAGTCGTTCGAAGTTGCTGTCAGCAAGCGGCTCGGCAACAACTGGTCGCTGAACTCCTCGTACACCGCGAACAAGAACCACACGTACACCGTGTCAGTTCCCTCGAGCCCGAACGACGACTACTTCCCGATCGACGAGACCTGGAACTGGGCCTATAAGCTGAGCGGCAACTGGAACCTGCCGAGAGACTTCGTCGTGGGCGCCATCATGGAGGCCTTCTCGGGCCCCAGGGGCACCAGGACCTACGTGTTTCGAGCGCCCGGTGAGGCTGGTGGTCCCGCGCTGGTGCAACAGACGACGGTCACGCTTCGACTCGAGCCGATCGGCTCGCAGCGCGAACCGGCCTACGCACAGATCAACATGCGTCTCGGTAAGAAATTCCCGCTGGTTCGTAACAGTCTCCTGCTGAGTCTCGATGCCTTGAACGTCTTGAACACGAATGCCGTCAAGGCTGCTACTTACGTCTCGGGCCCACAGTTTGGACGGGTGACGAATGCGGTCGGGTCGCGCCAGCTGAGGGTTGGCGCGCAGTTCACCTTCTAAGAGCGACTGCATGGACCAACAGCTCAAGGCCGTTCCAGCAGGCCACAGGGTCGCAGAGACACAGAGCATTCTGGTTCTCTCTGTGGCAGTGTGCCTCTGTGGTTTGAAGAGCTGTTCGCAATGTATGAATGTCAGTCATTGAGGAGTCTCACGTGACGAAATCGAAGATGTATCTCGCGTCGTGTGTGGCGTGTGGCGCCGTTTTGGCCGCTTCGGCGGTGGTGAGCGGACAGATGGATCTGGGCCCCAAGGTCGAGAAGACGTTCGGCGCGGGGCTGCCGCGAGACCGTGATGCGCTGGTCTTTGCCGACGATCAGTATCCGGTCTGGCAGCTGACGCCCGAACAGAAGGTCTACGCCAGCATCAACGGGGCCCGGATGAAGCAGCAGGTCGTCGATCTCGCGCAGATCGCTGTCCGCTATCGGAACGCCGGACACAAATGGTGGGGTCGTCTCCCTGGCACGACGGCCGACCGCGAGGGCATGGCGTACATGACCAAGGCCTTCGAAGGCCTCGGCTTGACGGTCGAACACTTCCCGTATGTGCTTCCCGAGGATTGGCGACCCACCGACTGGGCGGCGAGCTACAAGACCGCCGACGGCAAGACAATCCAGCTCACGACCGCGTTTCCAGTCGCAGACACCAAAGCGACCGGCGCGCAGACCATCACGGCCGAGGCGATCTGGGTGGGCGTTGGTGCGGGTGCCGACTTCCTGGGCCGCGATGTGAAGGGCAAAGCGGTCGTGATCTACAGCACGTTCGTCCCCGGAGGCCGGAGCCATTCTGCCAGCGATCGCGCGGGTCTCTTCAACGCCAATACCCGTGCGGTTCGGTTGGGCGCGGCCATGGTGATCAACGTCATGGGGGTTCCGGGCAACGGCCAGTTCCAGCCCGAGGGCGGTCTGCGCCAGATCCCGCAATTCACCTTGAGCATGGACGAAGGTTTCGCGCTGCGCGATCGACTCGACAAAGGGGAAAAGGTCGATGTGAGCTTTCGGCTTGAAGTACCCGAACTACACAACGTGCCAACGGAGTACACGATCGCCACGCTGCCCGGCATGTCAGACGAGCAGATCGTCGTCATGACGCACACGGACGGCTACTTTCAGGCAGCGATGGACAACGCGGCGGGCATGGCCAGTGCGCTGGAGATTGCGCGCTTCTACGCGCAGAAGCCTCGTCAGGAGCGACCCCGCACGATGAAGTTCATCCAGTTCTCCGACCACCATCACGGGGAAGTGGCCCGCGGTCGCAAGGACGTCGGCATCGACGCGACGTATCCCTGGTCGAAGGTCGCCGTCAAACTGACGATGGAGCATCCGTCACAGACGCTGCTCTTCATGTACAACGACGGCATCACGCCGACCAACGCGGTCGGCGCCTTCCGTTGGAACGCGCTCGGCAGCCCCGCTTTCGAGAAGATGGTCTTCGACACACTGCGTGAGTTCGGCGTCTCGGTGTATGCCGACGAGGACGGTCCCAAGAATGGCAACTACGCGCCTTCGTTCCACATCATCGACCACGTGATTTATCACACGTCGCTCGATGTACCGGAACTCGTCCCCGCCACCGGCCTGGAGCGCGCGACGCGGGCGTTCGCGGCCGCTCTCGATCGAGCGAACAAGATGACCATGCTGCAACTGCGCGGGGAGCACTTTCCGCCCAAGTCCGGCCAGGGCACGATCACGGGTAATCAGGCGCCCTGACGGCGCAGAGTGCGCTCCGCGGCGGCTTGGAGAGGACGCCCTGGCAGGTGTGGAACGTTGAGGCGCGATTGGCGTTCTCGGAACAGTTGGGCGAGATCCTCACCGCGCCACGAACCACCAGATCAGTGCGGCCAGAACGATCAGAATAAGCACACCAGGCACGAACGCCTTCGACGTACCGGCCCCACTGGGCTGGACACGAGGCTCTGCATCGCCGTCAGTGTTGCGCCCATCAAGGCGAGCACCGACCGCCCTGAGCTCGGCAGCGAGGACCGCGACACTCTGAAGCCGCAAATCGGGATTCGGCGCGACTGCCTTCAGCAGCACAGCATCCAGCTCAGGAGGCACATGGGCGTTCGCCGCGCTGGGCGCCGCTGAGCCCTTGTGCAACGGACGTCTCGTCGTCAGCATCTCGTACAGGATCGCTCCCACCGAATAGACGTCGGAGCGCTCGTCCGCCTCAAGTCCCCTGGCCTCTTCTGGTGAGTCGTAGTCGCGGAGCCTCGTCTCTCCGTTGCTCTTGTCGAATCCGCCTCGAGACGCCAGTTCGAACGCGGGAATCTTGGCGTGGCCCTTGGCGGTGATGATGATCGAATCCGGACTCAGCCCGCCGTGGACAAAACCGGCCGCATGAGCATCAGACACCGCGTCGGCGATCTGCACGGCGACCTCAATCGCTCGCCGCACGTTCATCTGGCGGCCGGCCATTTCAGCCCGGAGCGACTGTCCAAGCTGGAATTCGAAGACCAGGTAGACACACCCTTCGTGCTCTCCAACGTCGAAGAGCGCGGTCGTGTTGTGATGGGAAAGCGCGATGAGCGAACGGGCGCCATCCAGCAGCTCCGCTCGCGCCTGTGGATCGCTGGCGTAGTCGGCTGGCAGCACTCTGACCACCACTGTTCGCCCGAGTCGCGTGTCCCGCGCGCGAAAGAGGTCTCCAGGGCCGGCAGGCTCGAGCCGCTCGAGCAGGTTGTAGTGTGCAACCACCCCGATCGGAGCCGGCGGCACTGTGCTCACGCTGGACGGTTCAGCTCCAGGACGCTCTGGAGCAGCTCCTTCGCGTCGCCGATCTGTTCGACGACGAATGCGATGTCGAGCGTCGGCTTTCCAGGAAACCTTGTGCTCTGGCAGTACACGCCGTGCTGACCCACCATCGCGAGCGCGTCGGTCAGAATGTCGAGGGCGACGGCGAGCCGTCCATTCGACGAGCCCATCATGGTTTCGTGCACCTCGAGCGCATCGCGATGCTTGACGAGAACGGACATGGACTCTCCTCGACTAACGCTTTTTCGGGGGCCTGGAGGGACGAATCTCGACGCGGCTTGGCAGGCTCCTCATCGGATGGGCGATCAAATCGGCCACAACTTGCGCCACATCTTCGGGCGCCAGTTTCCATTCGTCTGAGCCGGACGATGCCCGGCCGCTGAAATCGGTTCGAACGGAGCCAGGCGCCACGTAGGCGACCCGGATACCCTCGTGCCGTACTTCCTGCATGAATGCCTCGGTGAAGGCATTGACCGCGGCCTTCGACGCGCAGTACGCGGCTCCGTCGGGAAACGGATTCGTTCCCGACAGGCTCGAGACATTGATGATCCAGCCTCCGCCTCGCGCCTTTAGATGCGGCACAGCGGCGCGGCAGCCATAGAACACGCCGCTCACGTTTGTGTCGATCATCTGGCGCCATTCCTCAATGGTGAGGTCAGCGACCGGCCTGAAGACACCGACACCGGCGTTGTTCACCAGAATATCGATGCCGCCAAACTTCTGCGCGACGGCCTGCAGCGCCTGCTCCACCTCGGAGTAGTTGCGAACGTCGGCGCGCACGCTCAGCACGTTGGAGCTGCCGGTCACCTTCCCGAGATCTTCGACGGCTTCACGAAGTCTTGCCTCTGATGTCGCCGTAATTGCCACGCGGGCGCCACGCTGCAGCAGCGTTCGCGCAATCGCCAACCCGATGCCGCGAGATCCGCCGGTGACGACGGCTACTTTGCCGGTAAACATGATTCCGCCTTATACAATACACGGCGGATGGCACCCCGCTGTTCACAGGAATGACCACCGTCGCGATTGTCGGCGCTGGTGACATTGGCGGAGCGACGGCACTGGCGCTCGCCGCGCACGATCACGTCGGCCGCGTGGTGCTGATCGACGCCAAAGGTGATGCCGCCGCCGGCAAGGCACTCGACATCCAGCAATCGGGCGCTGTTGACGGCTTTCACACCCAGCTGCGGGGAACATCGGACGAAACACACGTCATCGGCTGCAGTGTGTGCGTGATTGCTGACCGCATGGGCATCACCCCTGGCGAGTGGCAGGACGACGAAGGCCTGGGACTACTCGAACGACTTGACCGCGACCTGGCTGGCGCACCCATCGTCTTTGCGGGCGCTGCTCAGACGGATCTCCTGACCAAAGCAGCGAACGAACTTCGCGTGCGGCGTGAGCGGCTGATTGGATCGTCGCCCGAGGCCTTTACCTCGTCGATCAAGGCCATCGTCGCGCTGGAGGCGCGCTGCTCACCGCGAGAGGTGATGCTCACGGTCCTCGGCAGACCTCCCAGGGGGTTCGTCCTCCCGTGGAGCGAAGCCTCGATCGCCGGTCTCGCGCTGCCGGGGGTCCTGTCGCAGGCTCAGATTGCGCGGATTGAAGCGAGAGCCAACCGGCTGTGGCCTCCTGGGCCGAACACGCTGGGGGCAGCGGCGGCAGCGGTCACTGAAGCAATCCTCCGAACATCCAGACGGTCGTTCAGCGTGTTGACCTGGCTCGAGGGAGAGTTTGGTATCAGACGCGGGGCCGGAATTCTGCCCGTGCGCATGGGCGGAGACGGCATAGCGGACGTGCAGGTGCCGAATCTGGGGGCGCGAGAACAGGTCCAGGTCCAGACGGCGCTCAACGCCTAGGTTAGGATCAATCCAGTGCGCAGTCTTTTCCGCCCAGCGCTCCTTTGCTTGATCCTCGGGACCGGGGCCGTAGGCGCCGCCACTCCCCCGATTCCTCCAGAAGCGGTACTCGAACACATCAAGTTCCTTGCGTCCGACGAACTCCAGGGACGCGCGAACGGCAGCGAGGGGCTCGAGCGGGCAGCCGAGTACATCGCCGCCCAGTTCAAGGCCGCCGGCCTCAGGCCCGGCGGCGACAACGGGACCTGGTTTCAGCCTTTCGGCCTGACGGCCGGTCTAAGTATCGACGCCGGGAACAGTCTCGTCATCCGAGCGGGCTCCGAATCGATCCGGCTCACGCTGGGCGACACCTACTATCCTCTCGCCGCGACCCCTGCCAGCGACAGCCAGGCTCCGGTGGACCTGAAAGGAGTTCCGGTGGTCTTTGCCGGATACGGCCTGTCAGCGCCCGACGCGCGTTACGACGACTACGCAGGGCTGGACGTCAAGGGTAAAGCCGTCCTGATCCTGTCGCACGAACCTCAGGAGACTGACCGCAACAGCCGGCTGAACGGTGCGCGGCCCATGCGCGAGACAACGCTGTATGCCAAAGCGCTCGCGGCGCGCAGCCGCGGAGCCCGGGCGCTGCTGGTCGTCTCGGATCCGAGCCACCGCACCGATCAGGCGAACTATCGTGCGTTCGCGGCCGATTCCGATCCCGAGGATCACCAGATCCCGGTTCTTCGGGTGAGCCGCGACGCGGTCGCACCGCTCGTGGACCTGTGGGGACTGGACGAGCTCGCAGCCGCGATCGATCGCGACCTGACGCCGCGGTCTCGCGCGCTGACCGGCTCGTCGGTCGATTACACGGAGCGCCTGACGCTCAAACGCCGCACGGTTCGAAACGTCGTCGGCATTCTCGACGGCGCCAGTGCGCCGAGCCGTGGCCAGGCAATCGTCCTGGGGGGTCACTACGATCACGTTGGTCTCGGCGGACGATTCTCTGCCGCCCCGGAGCGGACAGGTGAAATTCACAACGGAGCCGACGACAACGCCTCGGGCGTGGCTTCGCTCATCGAGATCGCACGCGCGGCCGCGGCGGACCGCACACGTTTTCCGCGTTCGCTTGTATTCATCGCATTCGCCGGTGAAGAGCGCGGTCTTCTCGGATCGGTGCACTACACAATCGACCCGGCCCTGCCGCTGACCGACACGGTTGCCATGATCAACCTGGACATGGTCGGCCGCGCCAATGGCAGAGTCGAAGTCGGCGGGCTCAATGAATCACCGGCGCTTGCCGCCGATGTCGAGGCCGCGGCAAAGGTGGCTGGCATTAGCGTGTCCCGCGGTGGCCCAGGAGCCGGACGCAGCGACGACTCCTCGTTCATCGATCGTCATATCCCTGCGGTGCACTTCTTCACCGGCTTTCACGACGACTATCACCGACCGGGCGACGACTGGAACCGCATCGACGCCGCCGGCACCGCCCGGGTGGCCACGCTTGCGCTGGAACTCGCGGCGAGAATTGCGGCACAGCAGACTTCACCCCAGCCCAACGGGCGCTGAATCACACAGTTCACTGCCGTGATGGTGTCAGCCCTGCTCATCGTCGTTGTTCTGATCCTCATCAATGCTGTGTACGTGGGCGCCGAGTTTGGCGCCGTCAGCGTAAGGCGCAGCCGGATCAAGCAGCTGGCCGATGCAGGGCATCCCCTCGCGGTGTGGCTGTTGCCGCTCATCGAATCCCCCGCGGCGATCGATCGCTACATCGCTGCGTGTCAGATCGGCATCACGCTCTCGAGCCTCGCGCTCGGGGCCTATGCTCAGCGCACGTTTGCCGTGTGGCTCACTCCCCTTTTCGCGGAATGGGGCGGCATGCAGCCGGTTGCCGCGCAATCCACGTCTGCTGCAGTCGTGCTCCTGGTCCTCACGGTCGCTCAGGTCATCTTCGCCGAGCTCATTCCAAAATCCCTCGCGTTGCAGTACCCCACGCAGTCGGCGATGTACACGCTCGTCCCGATGTTGCCGTCGCTGTGGATCTACCGTCCGTTCATTACATGGCTGAACGGTACGGGCATGGTGCTGCTGAGGCTGGTGGGATCTCCGTCACAAACACATCGGCACATCCACTCCCCTGACGAGATCGAACTGCTGATCGCCGACAGCCGCGACGGAGGGCTTCTCGAGCCTGACGAGCATCTTCGGCTGAAGCGCGCGTTGCGGCTCAATCTGCGTCAGGCCAAGCAGCTGATGGTGCCCAGACGCCGGATCTCTGCGCTCGACATCGATACACCGCTCGAGCAGGTGACGATTGCGGTCGCTCAAAGCCCGTACTCTCGTCTGCCGGTCTACAAAGAGTCGATCGACAACGTCGTCGGCACGCTTCACACAAAAGACCTTGTCCGCTGGAAAGTCAGTGACGGCAGGGAAGTCACGCTCGCTTCACTTGTGAGACCCATCGCAACCGTCCATGAGAGCGTCACGGCCGATCGTGTGCTCCGCGAACTCCGGGAGCAACACTCGCATCAGGCGCTGGTCGTGGACGAGTTCGGGGGCACTTCCGGACTCGTCACGCTGGAGGACGTCCTGTCGGAGCTGCTTGGCGAGGTTGGCGATGAGTTCAAGACCGCCGATCCCGTGGCAGAGGCGCTACCCGATGGCAGGATCCGCATGCCGGGCTCGATGCCCGTGGACGACGCGGCGACCTTGCTGCGGACACATTGGGACACCGACGCAAGCACCGTCGGGGGACTTGTCACGTCAGTCCTGGGCCGTATGCCCGTCCCAGGCGACCGCGCGACGGTGGGGAACTGTGAGTTCGAGATCGAGGAAGTTGCCGATCGAGCAGTCGCCTCTGTTCTGACGAGGCGCGTCCTGGCTGAGGATGCCGAGGCAGACGCATGATCGACGTACTGATCCCGATTGGGATCGTCCTCGCTCTGGTCGTCGCCAATGGTCTTTTCGTCGCGGCGGAGTTTGCCATCGTCGGTGCGCCGCGAGCGACGATCGAACACCAGGCATCGCAGGGAAGCCGGCTTGCGCAGCGCGTGGCGTACATCCTCGCCGACACGCAGCGCAAGGATCGATACATCGCGACGACGCAGGTGGGCATCTCGGTGGCGAGCCTCGGGCTGGGCATGTACGGCGAGCATGTGCTTGCTCAGTGGCTGCTGCCGTACTTCGAGCCCTACGACGACAGGCCCTGGTTCGCGGCACATGTGGTGGCAAGCATCATCGCCGTTTCGATCCTGACCTACCTTCACATCGTGATCGGAGAAATGATCCCGAAGGCCCTCGCGCTCCAGCGTGCCGAGCGGACGGTGCTGTACGTATCGCCGATCATCCTCGCGATCCAGAACGCTCTGCTTCCCGTTGTGGTGGGACTCAATAGTCTCGGGAATGCCCTCTTGAAACTGGCGGGTGTGCACCGGCAGGAGGTGGACAGTGAGCGATACCACAGCACAGAGGAGCTGCAGTACATCATCGAGGAGAGCCAGGAGGGCGGGCTGATTCGCGGTGAATCAGGACGGATTCTGCAGGAGCTTTTCGAGTTTGGCGACAGGACCGCCGGCGAGGCCATGGCGCCCCGCGTGGCCTTGAAGGGCATCGCCGTTGGTACCGAACCGGCCGCGTTGAGCGAGATCGTCCGCAAGGATCCGCATACGCGCTATCCCGTCTATGTGGGAGATCTCGACCACATCATCGGGAGCCTCCATATCAAGGATGCGCTGCGGCATCTGGTGACCGGCCGGCCCATCACCGCACGCGATGCCCGACCCCTGCCGTACGTGCCCGGACCAACCGCGCTCGATGAAGTGCTCGCTACAATGCGGCGACATCGAGCACAGATGGCGATCGTGATGGACCAGCACGGTGGCACCGCCGGGCTGGTGACGATGGAGGATCTGTTCGAGGAAGTGGTTGGCGACATTGAAGAGGGCCACGGGCGTCGCTCGATCGTCCGGGAGTCGCCGAGCCGGCTTCGCGTTCGCGGTACCGTGCGTCTCGAAGAGGCGGGCGCAGCGCTCGATGCGGTGTTCGAACATTCGCAGGCCACCACGATCAGTGGGCTCGTGCTGCTGCTACTCGGCCGTCCCGCCGCGGTTGGTGACACCGTGACCTGGAACAACATCCGCGTCGAGGTCACCACGATCGCTGGACGAGGTGTCTCCGAAGCGATCGTGCAACTCGTACCCGCTGCGGAGAGCGCGACGACCCGGACGCTATACTAGCGGCCGATGAAGACCAAGAAGATCTTCCTGGCGTCCTCGTCCGAACTCAAAGAGGACCGTCAGGAGTTCGAAGTGTTCGTGAGCCGCCAGAACAACGAGTGGGTGCGTCAAGGTGCGTATCTCGAGCTCATCATCTGGGAAGACTTCCTCGACGCGATGTCACAGACACGTCTCCAGGACGAGTACGACAAGGCCGTTCGAGAGTGCGACATCTTCGTGATGTTGTTCAGCACAAAGGTCGGGAAGTATACGGAGGAAGAGTTCGAGACCGCTTTCGGCCAGTTCAAGACGTCGAACAAACCTCTCATCTTTACCTACTTCAAAGACGCGCAGATCAGCACAGCGAGCGCTAATCAGGACGACCTGATGAGCCTCTTCGCTTTCAGGAAGAAGCTCTCGTCGCTCGGACACTTTCCTACGATCTACAGGAATACGAGTGACCTGAAGTATCACTTCGATCAACAGCTCGAGAAGCTGGTGTCGAGTGGCTTCATCGAGTTGAACACCGGGCGGAGCGGCGCACCGGATCCGCCGCCGCTCACCGTCCCGGCCATGCCCTACCTTGCGTACGGCAGCTGGACGCTGCGCAACGCGATCGACGAGATGGGGCAAGATTGGAGCAACTCGGTACTCAAGTTCACTTCACAAGAGCCCTCGCCGGAGGGTTTACGCCTTCGTGGCACGTTTACGTGGCGACTGAACCTCGATTTGATGGGCACGGAAGACGTCGTTGGCTTTTACATAGCGGCAACCAGACAGTTGGTGTTCGAGGGCGAAACCCTCAGTAACAACGAGCGTCTCGCGATCGGATCGTATTCTGCGTTCTTGTCGGCCGACGAACGGACGCTCACGGATGGCAGGTGGGGATCCTCGGCGGTCGACCCCGGAAGTCCCGGAAGCTGGGAAGCGACGCGTTGAGCCCAACGGCAGGAGATCCTTGCTCATGAGTGCGTTTTTCGACATTCAGGCCATCGCGCAAAACTTCCCCGACCACGCTGACACGATGCTCATCGATACCCGCCTCACCGACGAGGTCGAGGCGAGCTCACGCGTGTTTCGTGTCTATACGAAGGTGCCGCCCCACTATCACGCGACCTGCGACGAGTACCTCTTCGTCGTTGCAGGGCGCGCCTTCTTCTCGATGGGAACGATGGCACCGGTTGAAGTAGGTCCGGGTCATCTGGTGTTTTTCAAGAAGGGCATCGTCCACGCGATCGACCCGATCGGCAGCGATCCGCTGGTGTTCCTGTCGGTCGATACCCCTCGGCGCGACCCAAAGGACATCACGTTCGTGAATCCAGCCGACGGCACACCAGAGACGTTCATCGAAACCCGTCGTCTTTATTGATGTCGTAAGAGATTCAATTACCGTGGACCCCGCCAGACGGCGACGCGGGATGAACGCAGGGCTCCCCACGCGCGCAGCGCCACGGCGCGAACGCCGACAGCTCGCTCAACACCATCGGCATCGTGGATCGAAGCTCGCCGATGCGACCGTTGATGGAGCCGAGTGTCGCACGATCCTGACTCGAAAGCGGCAGCGGGATCTTCTCGTTTGGATCTCCAAGGAGATCGAAAGCAAAGGCTTCGTCTCGCACCGGCACGTACACAACCTTGCGCGTCCCCTCGACGTAACCCCGGCACCTGCTGTCGATCCAGCAGCTGAACAGCTTCGGTGACGGAGCCGGATCCTTCGCCAGGAAACTCTGGCCTGGCAGGGCGGACGGCTCGTATGGGAGTCCCAGCGCTTCGAGGAGCGTCGGTAGAAGGTCGAGCAGATTCGCGGGTTGCGTGGAGGCTCTTAGCGCGACCCCAGGCCCGGCGATCACCAGTGGCACGCGCAGACCCTCTTCAAAGAAATTCGTGTCGTGCTGCCTGACGCCCTGTTCGCCGAAGCCTTCACCGTGGTCGCCGAGAGCGACGACGATTGTGTTGTCGAGGAGACCCCTGGCTGACAGCCCGTCCATCACGTCAGCCAGCATGGCGTCTTCGGCCTCAACCAGCCGCGCGTAGCGGTCCCACGATGTTCGCGTCGGCCTCTGTAGCTCTTCGCTTCGTGCGGCCATCTCGTCCGGCATCCGGTACGGAAAATGCGTTGCGGACGTGAGCACGACAGCGAGGAACGGGGTGTCTGAATGCCGATCGACAAAGTGCAGGAACGGCGCCGATAAGGACTCGTCATCGGAGGCGAGGAAACCGAGTGCCTCTCCGCCAATGTCCTCCCAGGCGGTGAAGCCGTCGAACCCCATGTTCGCGACAAGCCTGGGCCGGTCCTCGAAACTGCCAAGCGCGCTTTGAAAGAACGCACGGCGATATCCCGCTGCTCCGAGGATGTGCGGCAGGCACTGCCCTTCAGCAGAAACGGAGGTCTCGTACAAGTCAAGCTGCATGAACGGATACTGGCCGCACAGGATTGACCACAGTGATTTGGTCGTGTGTGGCATCACCGCCCGAACGTTCTGGAAGCTCAGTCCCCGTCCGGCCAGCTTCGCGAGCGCTTTCGTATCGGCGGGTCCGCCGCCAAGCGATGTCACATCCCATCGAGTGGATTCCAGAACAACGACAACCACGTTGGGCGGCTGTGTACCTTGTGCCCAGCTCGCAATGGCGTCGCTCGAAACCGGCGCCGGAAACTTGCCGAACAGACCGGCGCCCTGAGCGGTCGAGGACCCGCCGTCGAAGTAGCCGCTCGTGACAGCAAGTGCGGCACTGTCAGCGAGCCCGGAAAGAGCCACGTGCTGAGGTGGGGGCGCAAGGAAAGCCACACCACTGGCCAGTGTTGTGACAAGCAGCCCCGCTACTGGGGAGCCTTCGCCGTTCAATCGGCGACACGCGTACGGCAGCGCGACGAGCAGACAACTGACAGCCGCAAGGACGAGCCAGCCAGGCGCTGGCATCGACTCAACGACGATGCCCCACACCTCGTCGAATCGCGCCACTCCAACGCGAAGGGTTTGCCACGAGAGCAGTTCGCCGGCCACGAGAAGGTAGCCGGCGCTGACGGCGGAGGCCGTGAGGGTGACCAGGGCCAGACATCCCGTCCACCAGACGGCCCATCCGGCACGGCGTTCGATGAGCTGAAATACCGTGGCCATCCCGAAGCACAGCAGCGCATCCCTGGCGACGAGCACGGAGAGCCAGGTTGCACTATCCGGTGCGCCGGTGACTCTGGAGAAGGCAACGGCCTTCGCCAGGCACGTCACGGCGAAGGCCCAGAGGAGGAACCAGCTCGAATACGAGCGCAGGAATGGCAGTACTCCCCGCCATATTCCGGTCAGGCGCTGGTCCCGATAAATCCCAGGAGCCCTGTCCAATTTCATGAGCGCGACGCGACTAATCAAGGCCCAACTCAGCCATGCGTATCGGCGCAACGGCCTGTGGGCTTTTGTCGCGGTCTGCGTCGCGCTGATTCCCTTTCTTCCGGGGCTCTCGAACGCACGGGTCTTCTACGTCCGCGACCTCAGCCAGTACTTCTGGGGCCGCTACCTGTGGCTGCGCCGGGCCTGGCTGTCGGGCGAGTGGCCCCTCTGGGATCCATTCGTGGGTGCGGGTCAGGCCGCCTACTCCGATGCGCTGAACCAGATGTTCCTGCCACCGTCCGTCCTGGTCAGGCTTCTTGGTGGTGAGGCTTTCGGGTTCAACCTCTGGGTCGCCCTGCCGTTCCCGTTGGCAGCGCTTGGCACATGGCTGTTTCTCTCGCGACGATTCTCGCCGGGAGCTTCCACCCTCGGGGCCATCGCGTTCGCGGTCTGCGGACCAGTCGTATCAACGGGCAACGTCCCGAACCTGTCGTGGTCTGTTGCCGCGCTCCCCTGGGTTCTCTGGGCCACGGACAGGGTTGTCTCGAATCAGACGCCAAGGAACGTTGCCATCCTCGCGGTAACGATTGCTCTGCAGAGTTTGTCTGGCGAGCCTGTCACGCTCTTCACGACGCTCGGACTCATGATGGGCTACGCGGTCCTGATGGACGAGCCGCACGGGTTGCACGGCCTCGGTCGTTCCACGCGGTCTGTCATCTGCGCAGGCGCCGCAACCGTACTCGGCCTGGTGATGGCGGCGGTTCAGCTGGTGCCGATGGCGCAGGCATCTTCGCTCGCCGGGCGCGCCGACTCGATCGTGACCGACGCCTGGTCGCTGCGACCAACGGCGCTCATCGAAGCGATCTGGCCGCACCTCTTCGGCAACTTCCTCGAGACGCGAACGCTTGCCGACGTGCCCTGGATGCCGCTGATCTACACCGGCCGGGAACCGCTGCTCTTTTCCATCTACTTCGGAGCACCCCTCCTCACGCTCGCGGTCTTCGGGCTCTCAGGGCCAGGTCATCGCCGGTGGCGACTCTTCTGGGTCTCCGCCGGCCTTGTGAGCATCGTCGCCTCCTTTGGCGCCTATACCCCGCTCTATCCAATCCTTCGCGACCATGTGCCGCCGTTCAACCTCTTCAGATTCCCTGTGAAGTACTTCGTCGTGGCCGCGATGG
>JABFSA010000100.1 GCA_013140775.1 Acidobacteriota bacterium
GAACAGGGTCGGTCAGCAGTTGAATCGCCTCCTCGGCGACGCGCTCCGGCGTGAAGTCCTCCTGAATCAACTCGGGCACGATTCGTTGTCCCGCGATCAGATTGGGCATCGCGAAGGTATCCACCTTGAGAAACCGTTTCCCGAGACGGTAGGACATCTCCGAGACCTGGTAGACGACCACCATCGGCCGCTCGTGAAGGGCGGCCTGCACAGTCGCGGTTCCCGACGCGGTGATGACCATGTCCGACGCCGCCAGCACGGTGTCCGTCTGTCCCTCGACCACGATCGCACCACTACCCTGCCACTGGTCGAAGAGTTCGTTGGACAGCCCAGGCGCGCGCGCCACCACGAACTGTACGCCCGGCACACGCTCGCGAATGAGCGGGAGGGCCGCGACGAGATGGGGCGCGATGTGGTGGATCTCGCTTGGCCGGCTACCAGGCAACAACGCGACCGTCGGAGCCTCCGGCAACAACCCTCGCTGATGAAGAAACGCATGGCGAGGCTGTACCGCGGGGATCAGATCGACGAGCGGATGCCCGACGAACTCGACGGGCACGCCGGCGGCCTCGTAGATCGGCTCTTCAAACGGGAAGATCACGAGGACCGTGTTCACGCAGCGCTGCATGATCCTCATCCGGCTCGTTCGCCATGCCCAGAGCTGCGGGCTGATGTAATAAACGACCGGAATTCGCTGACGGTGGAGCCACCTGATCAGATATAGGTTGAAATCAGGAAAATCGACCGCAACGATCACGTCGGGGCGCCTCGTGGTGGCCGCGGCGGCGAGCCGGCGCAACATCGACAGCGACTTTGGTACAACCCTCAACGACTCGGTCAGCCCTGTGACCGTGAGGCCGCGGAAATCACCCAGCAGTTCCGCGCCTGCAGCCCTCAGGTGCTCACCCCCGAAACCGAACACTTCGATGTCAGGTACGCGCGCGCGCAACTCGGCGACCAGAGCCCCGGCGTAGAGATCGCCAGACGGCTCGCCGCAGGAGATCATCACCTTCACAATAGGGCTCGGGATTCGGGGCTCGGGATTCGAACGCCTACACGCCCGCCGTCATCTCTTGCGCAGGGACGCGGACGTGATGTCCAGGTCAGCAAGCGGGATGACCTCGAGATCGGTGAACCCGACTCGCCGAAGCTGTGGGACGAACTCAGCCGCGTTTCCCACAAGGACAATCGACAGGCGATCCGGCCGAACGTACGCCCGGGCGACGCGTTGAATATCGTCGGGCGTCACTTTCTGCACGCGTTCGCGGAACGATCCAATCTCGTCGAGCGGCAGATCGTAGAACACCACGTTCAGCACCTGCGTCGCGATGTCGTTGGGTGTCTCGATCGTCAGGGGAAAACTTCCCGCGAGGTAGGCCTGCGCGTCCGACAGTTCGCGTTCGGAGACTCGATCGCGCTGGAGCTTCGACACCTCATCGACCATCAGGCGAAGCGCCTCCCCCGTGGTTTCGGTGCGCGTGTCCGTTTCGGCGACGAAGTCACCGGTTGACTTGCGCGCCTCCGCGCTTGCGGACGCGCCATAGGTCAGGCCACGCTCGGAACGAAGCACACGGTGCAGGCGATTCGCGCCTTCGCCGCCAAGGATCTTGATCGCCAGGTCGTACGCCAGGTAGTCGGCGTGTTTTCTCGCGATGCCGATCTGGCCGACACGGATTTCCGTCTGAACCGCATCGGGCTTGTCCACGATAACGATGCGTCGAGTCGCGGGAGGCGGGTCGGTCACGCTGAGCGGCTCGACCGTGCCGCGCGGCCAGGCGCCGAACACACGCTCCGCGGCGGTGAAGCCTTCCTCGTTCGTGATGTCGCCCACGATCGCGAGGATCATGTTGTTGGGAACGAAGTTTCGCCGGTGGTACGCCTGGATATCCTCGCGCGTGATCGCGGCCAGGGTTTCCGGCGTACCGCTGTTGGGCACGCCGTACGGATGGAGACCATAGACCAGCCGATCGAACAGCGCCCCGGCGATGTAGTCGGGATCCTCGGCGCTCACCTGCAGCGACGAAATGGTCTGCTCCTTCTGACGCTCGATCTCCTCAGGAGAGAACGCCGGATTGCGCACGATGTCGGACAAGAGGTCCATCGCGATGCCGAAGGAGTCCTTCATCACGATCACGTTGACGAAGCTCAGATCGGAGCCGGACCCCGCGCCCAGCGCGCCACCGATGAAATCGATCTGATCCGCGATCTGTTCGGCGCTCTTCGAGGTCGTCCCCTGGTCGAGCAGCGAACCGGTCAGCGTGGCGACACCCGCCTTGCCGGGAAGGTCCTGCACAGACCCCGCACGCACCACCATGCGCATGCTGACCGCGGGCTGCTCATGATGCGAGACCGTGATGACCTGGAGGCCGTTGGCGAGCGTCCGCATCTGGTACGGCGGGAACTTGACCTCGCGCGCAGGCAGGGGCTGCGGCGGGCGCTCGGACGGCCAGCTCGGAACCTGCGCACTGACGCCGTCTGAGTACAGGGCGAATCCAAGGCCCAACACGCCCGGCAGGAGACCGAACGCGAGCAGCAGAGACCGTCTCATCGAGTCGCCCCGCCCTTCGGCAGGATGTGCAGAACAAGCCGGTTCGTCTCGTTGAAGTACGTGCGCGCGACACGCTGAACGTCGGCGGCCTTCGTATTCATGAAGATGTCGAACTCGCCATCCGCCGTGGTGATGTCGTTGTGGATCACCGCCGCGTGGGCCAGGTGCATCGCCTTCTCTTCGTTGGTCTCGCGGCTCAGGATGTAATCACGCGCGAACTGATTCTGCGAACGCTGTACTTCCTGGTCGGTCACGCCCTGCGTTTTCAGTTTGTCGAACTCTGCAATCAACGCCTTCTCCGCAGCTTCAGGGCTCTGTCCGGGCTGCACGATGCAGACGGCATAAAACAGATTGGGATCCTCGATGAGATTGCCGCTCCCGAACGCCTGCAGACACAAGCGGCGGTTGTAGACCAGTTCCCGGGTGATCCGTGCGCTCTGGCCGTCCGAGAGGATCTTTGCGGTGATGTGGAGCGGATACGCGTCGGGATGTCCGTCGTACGTAATGTGATACGCCACCACGACTGCCGGCAACGGCCACGGCTCCTCCACGACCACCCGCTTTTCCTTCAGCATGGGTGGCTCCCGCGGAATGTCCCTCGGCACGGGCTTCGCTGCCTTGGGGACGCGACCGAAGTACTGCGTCACCATCTGCAACGCCTGCGCGGAATCGAAGTCACCGACGACGGTGACGGTGGCGTTCTCGGGCACGTAGTAGGTGCTATGGAAGTCGCGAACGTCGGCAATCGACGCGGCCTCGAGATCGGCCATGCTCCCGATCGTCGGGTGCTTGTACGGATGCACCTGAAACGCGTTGTCGTAAATGATCTCCGACAGGCGGCCGTACGGCTGGTTCTCGATCCGCATGCGCCGCTCTTCCTTGACGACCTCCCGTTCACGCTTGAACGCGGCGTCATCCACGCGCAGTGTGGCCATTCGGTCGGCTTCCATCCAGAGCGCGAGCGGAAGATAGTGCGAGGGAAGCGTCTGCCAGAAGACGGTCGTGTCCTCGGTCGTGTAGGCGTTGCTCTGCCCTCCAACGCCCGCGATGATCGACGTGTGGGATTCGGGCTCCACGTTCCGCGAGCCCTTGAACATCATGTGCTCAAAGAGGTGTGCGAAACCGGTGCGGCCGACGCGTTCGTTCTTCGATCCGACGTGGTACCACACCGACACGTGGACGATGGGCGTCGAATGATCTTCGGAAAGAATCACGCGCAAGCCATTGGGCAGTGTCGTGATCTGATACTCGAGCTTTGGAGGGCGAACCGCGGCCTGGACCGGAGTCAGCGCAATGGCCGCAACGATGGACACCGCCAGACAGGCCGCCAGGCGAAGATACCAACGCATAAGTGACTGGATTATGGCACGCGTGACGCGTTCAGGCTGGAAATGCGAAATCCTGCAGTCACCCAGCGGACCGTCGAAAACTCGAGCTGATACGCATCGATGCGCTGTTCAGCTGCGACAAAAAAATCGACGGCGGCCGCACGGCCCTTCAACCGGACGCCACCCTCGCCTCGGTATCCGTGCTGCGTGTCGCGGCCACGCGTGTCGTCAACGCTGAGCATCCGCCAGGCACCGGTGGCGACCAGGCCGACTCGCGGACTGAGCGCCACGCTGGTCGTGGCCTCTGTGTCGAGCTCCCATCGATAGTCCACGTAGGTGTGCTGGATGACCCCTCTCAGATCCACACGTGCGTCGTAACCAATGCGGTTGTGTTGTCCGGTGCCGCGAATGCGCCCGCCCACCATGTTCCAGTCAACAGCACCACGCTTGGGACGATCGCTCAGGTGCCGGGACACGTGATGAAAGACGCCCGCGACTTCAATCGCGCCAACGCGTGTTGACGTCGAGCCTTCGAGAGTGTAGTTGCCCTGATTCGGATCGAACGCGCGGAACTCATTGCCGAGAATCGTCTGATAGTTCGCGAAGAACGTCAGCCGTGTGGGACCGACGGAGACGAGATCGATGTCGCCACCCCAGTTCGCGTCCCAGACGTAGCGGGACTCCTCGCTGAAGAGGTGCTCCATGCTCACCTTGAAATCGAACCGCGGAAAGAACTCCACGAGCGATGTCGAGGGAGCCTGCGGATCGGGCCCAGAGGTCTGCGCACCGGCAACGACGGCGCTCGACACGAGCATCGCGAGAGCGAAGAAGCCAGTTTTCACCGCGACGTGTCCTTGCTCGAACCCGCTTCGGACACGAGCTCTGCCAGACGCGCCTCGAGCTCATTGACGCGAAGTCGCAACTCGGGAAGGCGTTTCACGAGCACCGACGATTTCCGCCATGTCTTGAGATCGATTGCCGGGTAGCCACCCACCATCGCGCCAGGCTCCATGGAGTTCGTAATGCCCGACTTTGCGACGGCAAGGCTTCCCCGGCCGATGGTGAGATGCCCACTGACGCCGACTTGCCCGCCAAAAACAACATCGTCTTCGATTTCGGTGCTGCCGGCGATACCCACCTGGGCAGCCAGGAGGACATTCCGCCCGACCGTGACGCCGTGAGCGATCTGGACGAGGTTGTCGATCTTGGTTCCACACCGGATCCGCGTCTCGCCAACGGCAGGACGATCAACGGTCGTGTTGGCGCCCAGCTCGACGTCGTCTTCGATGACCACTCCGGCCACCTGTGGAATCTTCTCGTGCGTGCCGTCGCCCCGCCTGACGAATCCATACCCATCGCTGCCGATCACCACTCCGTTCTGCAGGATCACCCGATCCCCAATGACCACGCGCTCCCGCAGCGAGACGTTGGAATGGATGACGCAGTCGGCGCCTATCTGAACGCCGGCACCAATGGTCACGTTGGGGAACACCACCGTTCTTTTGCCGATCACAACGCCGTCCCCAACGGAGACGAAGGCCCCGATGGACACGCTCGGATCGAGATGGGCGTCAGATGAGACATCCGCCTTCGGATGAACTCCCGCGGCGGGCCGCCAGGCCGGCGCAAATATTCCGACTGCACGCGCGAACGCCAGATACGGATCGGTCGTCCGCAGCATGGCACACGGGGCGGCGATCGAACCTTCGCGCAGGATCACCGCCGACGCGCGCGTGCGCGCGAGCTCCGGCTCGTATTTGGAGTTGGCCAGGAACGTGACGTCGCCAGGCTGTGCTTGCTGGATCCCGGCAACGCGGATGATGTCGATGTCGCCGTCGCCTTCGAGGCGGCAGGCGAGCTGCGCAGCGAGATCCCGGAGTTTCACAGTGTCTTGAATGAATTTATCACGCGTGTCGCATGGCGACGCGGGCGAAGAAGGCGGCCAGATGCTCCAGCTCCAGGCGATCCGCGATGTGCTGAATACGCTGCTCGCGCGCGGATGGGTCCAGCGAGGCGAGGTCACGAAGCTCGGCAAGCGGAGGACATACCCGACCCGACCAGGTGACGTGATGCAGCCCCTGGTTCGCCCCGCGCATCGAGAGCCAGTGGCCAACCAGGCGAAATGCGAAGTAATACGCGATTACATTCGGCCCCGGGACAAGAAAGACAAGGCCCGAAGCCGCGAATCCAAGCCCGTCGATCACCAGCCACTGACGATGACGCTTGTAGTCGGCTTTGAGCATGTCGGTGATGAGCGCCATGACCTGATCGAACGCCATGTCCTGCGGATGGCACGCCTCCGCGGATGTGTGCCGGCGGAGATTCCACAGCAGTCGCTGTTCGGCGATCCGTAACGCCACCCACCCCAGCAACCGTTCCTGCAGGCGGGAGAGCCACGACGTTTGAGGCGGCGCCGCCTCACGTTGCCGTTGCTCGGCCGCACGCACCATCTCGCTGAATCGCATGCGCAGACGGCCAAAGAAACCGGTGCTGGCCTGGCCCTCGATCTCGGAATCGGTCTCGCCTGCAGGCTCGCAGTACAGCTCGTACTGGTCCCGCCCGATCGGAATTACGTACACATCCACCGTACTGACGATAGCAAATCCGTGTCCAGGAACCTGCTCAGGGGAGCTTACGGATACGGGCGGGCGGGTCTGACCGGACCGGTGAGCGGCGGGCGAAATATGCCGACACGATGTCAACGTCCACGCCGATCGTCACAGGATCCGTTCCGGCGCCAAGGGCAGAGACGTCGTCGCCTCCACCCCAGAGGAAGTTGCTCGTGGCCACGCGATAGCGGCGCGCCGG
Source organism: Acidobacteriota bacterium (assembly GCA_013140775.1). Taxonomy (GTDB): domain Bacteria; phylum Acidobacteriota; class Vicinamibacteria; order Vicinamibacterales; family UBA2999; genus JABFSA01. The sequence continues at coordinate 6,685 of JABFSA010000100.1, forward strand.
ATCGAGCCGCGCGCCACCGATCTGGACAGACGCCGGATCGACGCGTTGACCTCTCGGGCGCGCAAGGTTGTAGGTGTAGGTAAAGCCGGCGGAGACCGGGAGGACGCGTGTGCGACCTTCCCCGAACTGCTCCTCGAGCACTCGGAGTAACGCCGCGCCGGTCAGCGTCTTGACGATCAGTTCATTGCCGAACGGGAGCACGGAGAAGAGCTGTGCGTAGGTAATTGGTGTGGGAGTTGTGCCTGCGGGAGCCACGAGGTCCGCGCGAATCCCACCAGAGTTCCAGAAGGCAATGTCCACGTCGCCCACTCGCGCTTGACGGGCGCCGTCCAGCATCGCGTCGGCGAGCACGCGTCCCAAGGGCGACTCCCCTGCCGCATCCTGGGTCCGCATCAGACTTCCGGCGATCGTGCCGACGACACGGCCTCCGATCTTCTCGGCGATAGGGCTGTACCGCGCGATGATGGCCGACTCCTCGGGGTCTTTGGGAACAGTGCGGTCCACGAGCAGATTGCGCGCCGACTTGCTCACGACCTCCCCGTCCGACCGGCTGACGCGAAGATCGATGTCCGTCACAAGGCGACCGTTCGAGGACGCGCTCGTCACGAGCTTGTTGCCAATCGTGCAGTTGTAAGCCTGGTGGCTGTGGCCCGACACCACTACGTCGATATCTCGGGACATCCGGGTTACAAGATTGCGGAGACTGGCGGACATGTTTGTGCAGCCATTGATGCCGCCCGACTGCTCTCCACCCTGGTGCATGACGACAACAATCGCCCGCACACCCATCTTCCGCAGTGCGGCGGCAGCGTCGTTGGCGGCCCTGGCCTCGTCGCTGAACGTCAGCCCGCGAACGCTCGCCGGAATGATGATGGTCGGTGCATCTTCGAGGGTCAGGCCAATGAACCCGACTCTCACTCCACCAACTTCGCGAATCACAAAAGGCGGAAACAGCGGCCGGGTCCCTGTCCCTTGTACGTCCGACCGCGCGATGACGTCAGGATCGGCCTGCCTGGGATCCAGCGTGATGTTCGCGGCAAGGTACGTGAAGCGTGCCCCGGCGAACGGCGGCGCCGCCACGCATCCATCCACTGGATGACAGCCGCCGTTCTGCATCCGACGGAGCTCCCACCACCCTTCGTCGAGCTCGTGATTCCCGACGGCCGATATCTGCAGCCCCGCGCGATTCAGCGCGTCGATCGTCGCCTCGTCGTGCGAAAGGCTGGATAGCAGGGGCGTCGCACCGATGTTGTCGCCCGCCGAAACGACGACCGTATTCGGGTTGGCGGCGCGCAGGCGCGAAAGATGTGTGGAAAGGTACTCGACTCCCCCGACGTCGGTGTTACTTAGGCGACCGTTGGCGCCAGAGGCTGGCTCGAGTGCGCCGTGAAAGTCGTTGATGGCCAGAATCTGCACATCAACGGTGGCAGCTGGCGCCTGAGCGCGAGGCTGGGCAGCCACGGCCGACACGAGGAAGGCGGCAGCGCACACGAGAGCGATACGCGAAGGGCGCACCACGAGTCAGAATGATAGTCGAACATGCTTCGCGTTGGCGCTCACATGTCTGTCTCCGGCGGTGTGTCGAAAGCTGTTGCCCGTGCACATCTCCACGGATGCGAGGCGCTGCAGATCTTCACGAAGAACGCGAGCCAGTGGCGAGGGAAGCCACTCGACCCACTGGAGGTCGAGGTCTTTCGCTCCAGCCTCGACGAGCACGGGATTGGCCCAGCCGTGTCACACGCCAGTTACTTGATCAATCTGGCGACAACCGCGGAGGGTCTTCGTGCTCAGTCGATCGAGGCCTTTGTTGACGAACTCGATCGCGCGGAAGCACTGGGACTCATGGGTGTAGTCATTCATCCAGGCACCTGCACGGCGGGCACGGAGGAAGACGGCCTTCGACTCATTTCCGATGCCATTGGTCAGGCACTCGCCGCGCGGCCTCAATACAGGACGGCGATACTCCTCGAGCACACCGCCGGTCAGGGTCGAACGCTCGGGTATCGGTTCGAGCATCTCGCCGCAATCCTCAGCCACCTGAACGGTTCCCCACGCGTTGGTGTCTGCCTGGACACGTGCCACCTGTACGCGTCGGGCTATGACATCGCTTCAGAGGCCGGATACCGCGACACCTTTCACTCCTTCGATCGCCTCGTCGGAATCGACCGGCTGAAGGTGTTTCACGCGAACGATTCGAAGAAGCCGCTGGGAAGCCGCGTCGATCGACACGAACACATCGGTCGTGGCTGTATCGGCGAGGACGCCTTCAGCCGTCTCCTCCACGACGAGCGATTCGCCGGACTCCCGATGCTCCTTGAAACGGAGAAATCGAAAATCTCCGAGAAGCCCGGGCTCGTGGCCCTGGATCCTCTGGATCAGCAGAACCTCGACACCCTCCGGCGGCTGCGCTCGTGTGAACTGACACCTGGTCCGGCTGAAGGCGGACACTACGCACAGGACCTCAGCTGACGCTCGCGTTAGAGGAGCGGGGTTAACGGGCTGATGCGAATCGAGGGAAGCGGAAACCGGTCTTGCGCGGCGGTTCGGGCTCGACTGCTGCGGTGGGATTGAGAATCGAGCGCACCAGCCGGCCGAACTGCTTGGCGATATCCGCGTTGTTGCCGAACGTCAACGGAACGCCTGCGTTGAGTGCGGTGGCCACGCTCTTATAGTCGCTGGGGACTGTGAGGAACACCTTCGAGCCGAGCGCATCTTCAATCTCGTTGAACGGGATTGGATAGGGCTCACAGGCCCGGTTGAGCAGCACGCGCACCCGCTCGCCGGTGAATCCCATCTCGGCAATGCATTCGATCAGACGACGCGCGTTCCGGATCGACGGAACATCCGGGTTCATCACCACGTGGATAATCGCCGACGCGTTGAGCGCCGCCAGGGCCGACGCATTGATCTGGCAACCTGCATCGACCACGGTGTACTCGCACCGGTCCATCAACAGGTTGAGCACGGACGCTATCGCTTCGCCGTCAGCGCCGGTGGGACGATGGAACTGATCGGATCCGGGCAGGAGCTCGAGCCCGGACAAGTGCTTCGCAAGGAGACCGTCGAGCAGGCTGGCGTCGATACGATGCGAGTTCTCGATGGCGTCGAGGACGGTGTATCGGCTGTGGACGCCGAGAAAGAGCGCGGCATCGCCCAAACCCGGCTTCAGATCGACCACCACCGTACGCTTCTTCTTGCCCGCGAGCTCCACACCGCAGTTCACGGCGAGCGTCGTTGTTCCAACTCCGCCCTTGGCTCCAATGAAGGTCAAGACCGACGACGTACGAACCGGGCCGCCGGACGCGCGCCGACGCTCTGAAAACCGTCTGATGCCGTCCTGGAATGCGCCATCGGACGGTGGCCACGCCATCACCTCATTGGCGCCCGAGTGCATCGACTGCAGGATCAACTCCGAGCTGACCGTGCTGACGACCAGGAAGATGCTCACGGTGGGAGTCGAGGCACGCAGTCGTTCCATCGCGGACATCGCGGCGGAAAGACCACTGCGGCCGTCCATGATCACCAGGTCAGGTGTGACGTCCGGCTGCGACCGTTCGTCTACAACATTGATCGGCGGGCGTCCTTCACGCAGCAGGCGCGCGACCTGCCGTTTGAAGGTATCGTCGTGACTTTGCAGAGATGCGACAAGGCTGGCCATGGGTCCGATGAAGGGCGTAGCAAGCGCCACGCCACACAAGAACAGACGGCCGAATGGCAAAACCGTTGTTCGTCGTGCCGTTTCGTCGCGTCAAATTCGTGCGCCGTCTCACAGCTTTGTAATCGACTCTCGAGCGGATCGGCACCCGCGGCCGTGTTTCGGGGACGGACGGTGGCCCGGACAAACGGTATGACGCTTGCCACTTTCGCGAGACGGGGGCGAGAGCATGTCGCAGGGCACAGGGTTACCGTTGATACTTGCCGTCGAGGCCGATGCGCGGCAGGCGGCCGAACTGACGTCATTGTTCCAAACTGAGGTGAGCGCTGAGTTGGTGCTCGCAGGCTCCGCGCAGCAGGCACTGGCGGCCGTCGGAAACCGAATCCCTGACCTCGTGCTCACGTCCCAGCTCATTCCGCCAAAGGATGAAGCTGCGCTGACGGCCTGGCTCCGCAACCTCGGTGACAAAGCGGCGCACGTGCAGACCGTGACAATCCCCGCACTTGCGACCACCAAGACGGCACCGTCCGGCATCGGCTCGAAAGCGCTGTTGCTGGTCCGTCAACGAACCGCGGTCTCGGCACCGGAAAGCTGCGACCGCGCCGTGTTCGCCGACTACGTCTCGCTCTACCTCGACCTCGCCACCAGCGAACGCTGATCCCCGCGCCGCGAGGGTCGCTCGCGAGCACCTCGTCTTCCAGCCTCGACACGTCCGGCCAGATTCGAAGACGATAAGGGCCTGAGGGCGGCATCGTTGGAGATGAGCACAAGGTCACGTCGTCAAACAGATCGGGAAGTCGTGGTGACGGGTGCAGGGGTCCTTTGCCATATGGGCAATGACCTTCCGACACTGGAGAACATGCTTCGTGAAGGGCGCGGTGCGCCGTTCAGCAAGTATCCACCGGGCGTCGAACTCAACGCCCGCTGCCAGTTGGTAGGCACCTACCCTGGCGATCTGCCCGACGAGGAGATCGGTGTCAGCAAGGCTCAGGGCCGGTTCATGGGCCGTCAGTCACGACTGGCTCTGGCAGCCGCCAGAAGGGCCATTGCCCAGTCCGGACTCACCCGTCGAGACGTGGCTGTCGTGGTCGGCTCTGGTGCCGGCGACGTTCGCACACACGTCGAAATCCAGGACCGTCTCATGGAATCGAAAAGCATGCGACGTGTGTTGCCGACCGTCGTGCCTCGACTCATGGCATCGACGACATCGGCCAACCTCGTCAACGTGCTCGGCACGACCGGTCCGTCGTTCACGACGAGCGCCGCGTGTGCGGGCGGCGCGTACAACCTGCTGCTCGCCGCCATGCTCATCGAGTCAGGTCATTGCGAGGCAGCTATTGCCGGCGGCTCCGAGCAGGGCGACCCGCACTTCCACGCCGGTTTCGACTCGATGCGGGCGTACAACCCCGACGACAACGACCGGCCTGAGCGGGCGTCGAGGCCCTATGCGGCGGACAGGGCAGGATTCATCTTTGCGGAAGGCGCCGGGATTGTCGTCCTGGAAACTCGCGCGGCGGCCGAAGCGCGAGGCGCGGAGGTTCTGGGCGTGATCCGCGGATGGGGCATGTCGAGCGACGGCGAGGGTGACATGGTGGCGCCATCACCCGACGGGGCGCGGCGTGCGATCGAAGCCGCACTCGCGCACGCTGAGCTTGCACCCGATGCCGTTGACTACATCAATACACACGGAACATCGACGCCCGCCGGTGATGTGTCCGAGGTGCGTGCGATACGGACGGTTCTGGGCGGCCGGCACGTCGCCTACTCCTCCACCAAGGGCTATACGGGACACACCGTGTCAGCGGCGGGGGCGATCGAGGCGATCTTTACGCTGGCGATGCTGAAAGGCGGTTGGCTGGCTCCGTCGATCCATGCGACGCCGCTGGATCCGGAACTGCTGGACTACCCCCCCGTCATCGAACCGACATCCCGCACGCTGCGGAACGCGTTGTCGAACTCGTTCGGCTTCGGCGGTACGAACGTCAGCCTCGTGCTGTCGGCTCCTTGAGGGTTCCGCCAGGCTGTGGGGTCAGGCCGAACGCGCCAGCCCGTGAGACGGGAGCACCCGCGTGAGGTCGAGGTTGCGTTCCCGCGATGAGATTGTCGCGACGATCTGATGTTCGTACGCGCCGGAACCGTCTCGGACAGACGTGTCCACCTCCCCCAGTACCTGCTGCAAGTCATCACTCAGAAGGCTGAGCACCGGGTGGAGCGGGTTCTTCGAGTTCGTACGGACAACCACTCCGGTCTCGTCGCGACTGGTTCGTACGAGTGAACCGAGCGGGAAGAACGTCACCGCGGCCACGAACGCCTTGACGAGCGCGGTGTTGAGTTTCGTGCCGGCGAGTCGCGCGAGCACCAGGCACGCCTGTTCCGGACGCAGCGGCTCGCGGTAGGTCCGCGCACCCGTCGCGGCTTCGTACACGTCGGCCACCGACACAATCTGGCTCATGATGTGCGGCCGTGCACCCTCCCCTAAGTCCGGGTAGCCGCCCCCATGCGGATTTCGATGATGTTCGAGCGCCACAATCGGCGCAATCGGATGCAGTCCCGGCGTCTCCATCAGGATCTCCGCGCCAAATATCGTGTGCGCCTCGATCATCTTGCGTTCGACACGATTGAGCGCGCCGGGCTTCTTGACGATCTCGAGCGGGACGCGTGTCTTTCCAATGTCGTGCAGCAACGCGGCCTCGACAAGGGTGTACGTGGTCTGCTCATCGAGACCGACCTGCCGGGCAATCAGCAGGCTCAGGATGGCGACGTTCACTGAGTGGCAGTACGTCAGGTTTTCGTATTCCTTGAGCGCAAGGATCTGCCCGAGGGCGGCATTGCTGCGGACGACCTCGCCGATGAGCAACTGCACCAGGTCGCGAACCGTGACCGCGTCCAGCGTGCCCCCGGAGGCAACGGTTTCGAAGGCCCGTTCCGCGGCCTCCAGCGACTGTGCATACAGCGGGTCGAGTGGTGACGTCGGTGCGTCCGGCCACTGTCGCGCCCGCCACCTCGTGTCGAGCGACACAATCCGGCCGAAGCTGATGTGCGTGATCCCACGTTCAGCAAGACGCAGAGCGAGCGTGGTTCCACTCGGGTTGTCCTTGATGCGATCGAGAAACTCGGCGGCCACGCGAATCTCATCGCGTTCCACGCCCTGGGCAATATGGACGCTGTCGATACCCAGTGACGCAAGCTCCCGCACTGTCTGGGCGGTGGCCGTCGCCGTCGCTTCGTCCCGGAACGCCATCCCGTCGAGGTGCACCTCACCGCGGATGACGTCGAGCGTCAGCACTGCGTTGTCTTTCAGGTGCTCCTGCGCCAGTTGATAGAGCTCGTCGAGCTTCTGCGCAATCACGGGATGCCCGGACGGATACATACTGGCCAGTCGCCGGAGGCTCACGAAGCCTCGAAGGAACGCCAGTGCGTCGATCGGAGGCGCGACGGAATCTGTTGTCTTGGTCATCGATGCTGGAGGAGTGCGTGAGCCCGTGCTCCGACTCGCCTGAGTGCGGGGCTCCAGAAACGGAATCGCAGCGGCACCAGCCCTGTGAGTGCTGGATCGAGTGCGCGATCCCCGGCGCGGCCCGCCCGATCGAGCAGACGGGCGACGCTGGCGGGTTGATTCATCACGAAGTCGCGATCCTGCAGCAGCTCGAGCATCTGCGCGTGTGCCTGCTCGGCCGGGAAATGCCAGAGCGCTTCCTCGGCAGGCGCCTGCGTCTTCGGCCCGCCCTGACGCACCAGGGCGCCCACCACAGATGCCGCCTCCGCTGTCCCGATGCGTGCCAGCGCCCGCACGGCTTCGCGAACAACCGCGTCGTCGGAGTGCGCAAGCTGGCTCTCGATGGCCTTCTCGTAACCTGCACCCGCGAACCCCAGCACTCTGACCACAACGGCCGTTGCCGCGGGGATTCCCTCCCCGACGTGCTTGACGAGTCCAGGCGCCAGCATCGCCGAGTGCTCGCTCATCAGTTGCATTAGCGAACGCTCGAGCGTCGGACGTTCCACGGACTTCAGCCGCTCGACAAACGGCGTGGCCAGACCAACGCCCACGGCCGACACGATCGCCGTCGCAGCAGCGCGCTGCGAGCCGTCTGCCTCATACATGGCCAGGAGCTGGCCGATCCGTGCCGAGTCGAAGTACCCGGCGAGTGCGCTGACGATCGAGTCCGCCACATCCGGGCGCGGCGAATGCAAGTCCTTGGCAAGGTCGGCCAGACGCATCAGCAATGCCGTCACATCGTCGAACCGCCTGGCGCGGTCCAGCTCGCCAAGCATCTCCATGACAGGCCGCAACAGACGTTCCACGAGCACTGGACTGGGTTCGAGCTGCACCAGCTGCAGCGCGCACTCGAGTCGCGCGCTGACCAGGTCCGTGTCGAGAAAGGCTGGTCCCACGCGCGCGATCGCCTCGGCCGTGCCGTCATCGATCGCCAGATCGTAGGCGCAGAATTCCTCAAATGAGCTCGAAGTACCCGAGCTGACGCGAATGAGCTGCCGTGTCCGCTCGTCCAGCGCGGAATCCCCGCCCGGGCCCGAGGCTCGCTCCGCGAGGTGCGCACGAACTCTCTCTTCGAGCAAACCTGCCATCGCGGCACGCCGGGCGTCGGGCAACGCAAGACGGTCGAGCGCCGTCGCCAGCAGTTCCGGAGCAGCCGTCTCTACATCGAGCAGCAGAGACAGTGCGTCGGCCAGATCGACGTCGGGAAAATCCTGGAGGACGTTTCCTCCCGGCTCTCCGTCGAGCAAGCCGGGCAACACCGTGGTCTGCAGGAGACGTCTTCGCCGGTTCGTGTCGAGCGCAAGCACTGCCCCGGCAAGCTTCGCGAACATGACTCTCGCGAGACGGGGTTCGAGCGCGCCGAACAGCTTCGTCACGTCATTGAACTTGCGCTCGAGCGCTGTGGCGGGCGTCGCGGCGGCACCGCTCGGGTCGTCGTCCGCCAGGCGCAACAACATCGTGGCAAGCGTCGTGGGGTCGTCTACGAGGATCGCCAGGTCGGGGAGCGTCACCGATCCGAGGTCAACACCGGGATCTGTGCGAATCCAGCCGGTGTCGGGTGGGTACAAATGGATCGAAGGGCCACTCACAATCGAGACGCTGTCGCGTCGTTCCCGTTCATCAGCCAGAACCTGTGAGCGTTCTTCAGACGGGGCGCCGATGTGCAGCACCTCGGGGCGATGCGCCATCGTCAATACGATTCGATCCACACCGTGCTCGGCCAGGATTTCCGCCAGCGTGAGGGCGCTTTCGACGCTGCGATGCGCAGCGACGTCTTCGCAGAATCGCGACAGATCGCGGATCGATGCAGCGCGATCGATCTCAATCGTGGACACACGCGCGCTGTGCAAGCGCCTGGCGAGCTCGAACTCAATCACCGTGTTGGCGCCGATCCGGGCTTCCCCGGCCCGGAGATCCCGTGGTTCCACGACGAACAGCAGGCGCTCGATTCCGGGAACTGCGGCGAGTGACGACTGGCACGCCGTGACGGCAGCGACGCACAGCGGACTCGTTGGGGGATACGTGTGGAAATGCTGGAGTGAACGAGCCAGCAGTTTGAGAAACGCCTGGACCGTCGATGGACCAGCGGTTTTGCCGGGTGTTTCCCGGACCCCTTCGCCCGTCCATGCGACCTCGTGGGCAGCAGGAGTACGGCCGTGTTCGTGTCCGGATTTCGGAGCGCGTGAGCCAGTTTTGTAATCGGCTGCCGACGCCGACGCACCCGTCATCCACACTTCTCCGTGCCGGTGCCTGTCAGCAAACCTCGCGTCAAGCGGCACTTACCGCCGATCCGTTCGGTACGCGTCAGATCTTCAGGCTGTGTAGTCTGAAAAGGCAGAGCAAGGACCAGGCCCGAAATGGCCAGGGGCCCGAAGACTCAGTGTCAGCGCACGGTCATCGACTGCACGAACGGCTGGCCGCGCCCGACGAACCGCATGTCGCCAACGGCGACGTGTGTTCCAGATGCCGTGCGCTCGACCGTCCAGAACGGAAAACGAGACCAGACAAGAAACCCGCGAAACCCAGGCGCTTCCTTTGCCTGGGCAACAGCCGGGTCGTCGTCGTGTTTCGGTGTGCCGGATGAGTCGAACGTGACCTGCATGGGAAACCACGTGAAGGTGCCCCTGGTGTAATGCGTGCCCGCGTCAACGATGACCTCCCGTCGCAATGGGGTCACAGGGACCGGCCCCACCATATAGCTGAGCGGCGCCGAGCCGTGTTCAGCACGCCACGCCTCGGACACGATGCTCCGCGCCATCTGGGCGGAGATGCACATGACGACGATGTATGCGGTCGCGATGAGCAGCGCTCGACGGGCTGGGCCGGGGTCGCCGGTCCGGCGTCGGGTGAGCCAGACGCCTAGACCCAGCGTCAACCAGAGCCAGGGATCGATGATGAACAGCGTGTCGCCGTAGAACCATCGGTTGTCGAACGGCATCAGCAGGCGCACGCCGTAGTTGTTGAGCCAGTCGAGCGCGACGTGAGAGATCACGCCAACGGAAGACAGCAACAGCATGGCTGACACGCGCACTGAGCCCGTGCCCGATCTGTCGGGCCTCATGCGATCGATGAGATAAAAGATCCCCGTCAGCAGGACCGGCAGACAGATTTGCGCGAGGGTGCCGTGCGTCCATCCTCGCCGGAAGGCGACTGATGGTATGTCGGTCGCGAAGACGAGCACATCAAGGTCGGGAAGGTTTGCGGCGACCATCAATGCGGCGCCGCCGAAGCGTGTTCGCTGGCTGAGTCCCGCACGGCCGATCGCGGCGCCAACGAGCGTGTGACAGACGTTGTCCATGGCCTTTCGAGGCGTGCTCCTGCCAGAGACCCATCGCTGTCGCGCATGGCGTCACGCCGACGGCCGATGATAGCATCGACGATCATCATGTCCTCCGCCCTGACGATTGCCGACGTCGAACGTGTGGCCGCGCTTGCACATCTTGACCTCACCGCCGATGAAAAGGCGCTCTTCACGCGCCAGCTCGACGGCATTCTGCAATACGCGCAACAGCTGCAGACGATCGATACGAGTGGCGTCCCGGCAACCGCGCACGTGCATGCCCACCAGGAGAGTGAGCGCGAGGATGAGACGCGAGCCTCATTGCCGCTGGCCGACGCCGTCAGCAACGCACCAGACGCCAATCACGAGGCCGGCCTCTTTCGCGTGCCGCGTGTGATCGGCGGCTGACATGCTGAATCACAGCGCACGAGCCATACGGGACGGCGTCGCGTCCGGACAATTCTCTGCGGTTGAGGTGTGCCGCGCCTTCCTCGCCCGTATCGAGGCGACGAACCCGTCCCTGAATGCCTTCACCCTGATCGCAGCAGAGCGTGCGATCGCCACAGCTGAAGCGGTCGATCGCCGTCGCGCGGCCGGCGACCCGCTTGGCTCGCTCGCGGGCGTTCCCGTCGCCATCAAGGACAACCTGTGCGTGAAGGGGATGCGCACGACAGCCGCGTCGCGAATCCTCGAGAACTATGTCCCGCCCTATGACGCAACGGTCGTTGAGCGGCTCGAGGCGGCCGGGGCTGTCATCGTCGGCAAAACGAATTGCGACGAATTCGCCATGGGGTCGTCGAACGAAAATTCTGCGTTCGGACCTGTCAGCAATCCGTGGGCACTCGATCGCACGCCCGGTGGCTCGAGTGGCGGGTCGGCAGCGGCGGTCGCCGCGTGCTGTACACCACTGGCACTCGGATCGGACACCGGCGGATCGATCCGTCAACCAGCGGCGTTCTGCGGTGTGGTTGGACTCAAACCCACCTACGGACGCGTGTCCCGTTATGGTTTGCTCGCCTTTGCCTCTTCGCTCGACCAGATCGGCCCGATGACACGAAGCGCCGCCGACGCGGCCCTTGCGCTCAGCGTCTTCGCGGGACCCGACCGAGCAGACGCCACGTCTGCCAGAGAAGCGGTTCCAGATTTTGCGAAGGCCATGACCGGCACGGTCGCTGGACTGCGAATTGGCGTACCTCGGACGTTCGTCAACGACGGCGTGAACGAACACGTTCGCCAGGTATGGGATCGTGCGTTGGAGACGCTGCGGGGGGCTGGTGCGACTCTCGTAGACGTGGAGCTGCCCCACGCGAAGTATGCGACGCCGGTCTACTACCTGGTCGCTTCGGCCGAAGCGAGTTCGAATCTGGCGCGGTACGACGGCGTGCGGTATGGATATCGGACGGCCGACGCCAACATCGGCGTGAAGGAGATGTACTGCCGCACGCGCGACGAGGGGTTTGGCGCGGAGGTCAAACGTCGCATCATGCTCGGCACGTACGTGCTGAGTGCGGGCTACTACGACGCCTTCTACCTGAAGGCGCAGCAGGTGCGGACGCTCCTGCGACGCGACTACGACTCAGCCTTTGAGAGAGTGGACGTCGTGGCGATGCCCACGAGCCCCATGCCGGCGTTTCGTCTGGGTGAGAAGACGGCCGATCCGCTCCAGATGTACCTGGGCGACATCTTCACCGTGAGCGCAAATCTGGCGGGACTCCCGGCGATCAGCATCCCCTGCGGATTCGTCGAGCAGGCCGGCAATCCGGCACGTCTGCCTGTCGGCCTCCAGCTCACCGGCCGCATGTTCGACGAAGCCACGCTCCTCAGAGCCGCCGACACCTACGAACGAATCACGGACTGGCATACCCAGTCGCCGCAACTCTAACGTGATCTGGTGACACACGTAGTGCGCGGCTTCAGCCGCGCCGGGCACTACTTAAAAATCTGCCGCAAGGTTTCGAACTGGCTGCGGTCCGTCTCATCGATCGTCATCGGCGTCACCGACACCCAGCCGTTCTCGACGGCCCAGAAGTCTGTGCCCTCGGGCTGCGGTTCGCTCTTTCGCTCCGAGTACTGATTCCAATACACCGTGCGACCCGAGGGGTGCTTTGTTTCGACGAAGCTCTCAGTGCCGGTGCGGATCTGACCCTGCCTCGTGATCATGTAGCCCTTGTAGCCGCCCTGAGGCACGCCGGGGATGTTGACGTTGAGGAAGGTGTTGGGTGGGAGCCCCCACTGTTTGACGCGGCGGGCAACCCAGACCACTTCTTCGGCGGCGTAGACCAGGTCTCTCGGGAACGCAGCGCCCGACATCGAAGCAGCGATGGCAGGAATCCCGTGACGCGCGGCTTCCCTGGCAGCGCCGACGGTACCCGACACCTGAGTCGAGAGGCCCAGGTTGTATTCGGTGTTCATGCCGGATACGACAAGATCAGGTCGCGGCATCACGATGTTCCGAATGGCGATGTTCACAACGCTGGCGGGCGTCGCCGTGAGACCAATCGCGGGCAAGCCATTGGGGAGCGTCAGGTCCTGTCGAAAGACGGTCTCGGACGTGATGATCGACATGCCTTTTCCCGTCTGGTTGTCGGCGGGAGCGACGATGATCGGCGTGCCGATGGCCTGAAGAGCCTGTGCGACCGCGGCAATCCCGGGATTGTTCACGCCGTCGTCGTTCACCACGAGAATGCGGTACGGCGGAGGCTGCCGGAACTGCTGAGCGCCAACGGGAACGAGCAGATACAGTCCGACAATCCACACCACGAGCAGACGCAGTCTGGTCATGCCGGGAGATTATCAGATCGCCGTCAGTGAGGGCGACGGTCTGGGGATACGTCGGGCCGAGTTGCCGGCGCTGATCGAGGATCAGCACCGGCAACTCGACGCGGGGCTGGCCTTATGCGGCGATGTTGACGGTGACCGTGCGGGGCTTCGCGTCCTCCCGGAACGGCAATTTGACCGTCAGCACACCG
>JABFSA010000121.1 GCA_013140775.1 Acidobacteriota bacterium
GCAGCGTGAGCCACCCGGCCGACATATGCGCGCGGGCGAGCATGTCCGCGCTGTCTGAACTGGACAGCGTCCACGTGCCGCCCCCCTCATACGTCACCGCGGTCGCCACCTCGCGAAGGGCGTCCTCGACGCGGGCATCACGCGGTATGGCCATTGGACTTGCTCCCTTGCGAGATGTCGGCGATGTCGAGGGCCAGCGGCCGTCGCTTCAGCGGTCGACGGTCGACGGGAAACCGATCAGGATGCCGGCGCGCCCACTGGCACGCCGCCCGATTGAGGGCATCGTCTTCGCGCATCGTGACCTTGTTCCAGGTGACGATCTCGAACACTTGGTACAGGATGTCTACGAGTCCGGTGCCGGGTGCGAGCCGACCGACGCAGATGGTCGGCGTGGTGGTCGAGATGTTCGGGTGCCAGATGTTCCGGGGACCAAGCCATGTCAGGACCCGGAACGGGTCCGCCACGCGGAGATAGCTGGACGGGAACCAGACACCGACCAGGAACCGGTCGACCTCGGCAATGTCGCCAGGCCCGCGCTCGACCAGTCCTGTGCATTGGAGCTCGATCAGATAGCGATCAGCCGACGACCCGATCGGCGTGAGAGACACCAGGTCCGAGGCACGCGTCAGCGCGAGGCCTTCTTCCTGTTGCCGCGTCAGGAACGACTCTAGGATGCGATCGGCCATACGGATCCACCCAGTTCGAGATGCGTCTCAATATCCGGGGTTGACAGGGTCAGGACATCCCCGGCGAGGAGCCCGAGTTCGCTCAACGATCGGCGCCGCGCCTCCTCCGGGAAGGCGTCGAGCGTCACGGCGTCATGCAGATCGAAGCCGGTCGTCGTGCGGCCCCCACCGCAGGCAGCGCAAGGAGCCCACAGTCGGGTCTGGTCGCCCCGATTGAGGAGTGCGACTGTCAATCGGTCGCCACATGAGCTGCACGTGAGCGCCGTGACGAATTGCTGGCCGGCCACGCCCATCCGCACGCCACCGGCTGACCCGCGAACCGTCTGCGCCATGGCCATCAGCTGTTCGAGCGTGGTGGACGAGGGGTCCGACTCGAAGGGTGTGATCGCCCAGCCCGCGTGGTCGGGCATGCGACAGGCGCTATTGCGGTGGAACTGCGTGACGTAGTGGCGGTGATGCCGGGTATCAAGCAGGACATCCCGACCCGCGAGCAGGTGGTCGTGATCGCCGGCGAGCAGCTTTTCGCACTCCAGTGCCTGGACGGCGGCAGCGAGCGCACCGAGTCCAGACGATGCACCGGTCTCTGGTGGTGCGGCGTCATCCTGGCACGCGTACGTCTGCTCCACGAGCGCATAATCACTCGCGTCCCACGCGCACTCCAGACAGGGCGCATGCTCTGCCGGCATGAAGACCTGTACGCGCGCCAGACCCGACGCGTCGATGCCCGCATTGATCCATGGGACACCAAGCCGCCACGCCGCCTGATTGACGATCATGCGCGCGCGCCTGGAGTCGAGGCACGCCAGGATGGCATCCGCCCGAAGCCATCCGAGTGGGAGATCCTCAACCGGCTTCTGAAACGCCCGGGTCTCGAGTGACCGGTCGATCTGCTTGAGCCGCCGGCACTGGACCTGCGCCTTCGACTTCCCCACGTCCGACGTAAAGATGTTCTGGGCGCCGACATTCGACAACGTATAGCGATCGCGGTCGATCACCGTGACCGTCGTAACGCCCAGCATCCGCGCAACGTGGGGCAGCAGATGCGAACCGATCGTGCCGGCGCCGATGACGACGACATGGGCCATGGTTAGAGGTCCTCCGGTGTCCAGCGGTAGCCGGCATCCAAGGCGGTGTCCTTTGAGCACGCGGCACACGTCGACGCGTAGCTCCAGCACGGGAGTTCATCGGACGCGTGGTGCCAGAGGGCGCAACCTGGGCACCGGACGGCTGGCGTCGCGACCTCGATCGGTTGCTTGCAGCGCGGGCAGAACCCGCGCGTCGACTCCGGGAACGGCTCGACGTGGGCTTGTGCTTCTGTCGAGAACCAGACCGTGAGATCCGGAAGCCGAATCTCGTCGCGGTCGTCAAGGAGTGCGACGCCGAGCGGAACCGGATCGCCGTTCAGGCGTAGCGCGCGTGACGTCGTGAGGAGAGCCCAGGTGTGCGTGGCCTCCGCGAGGCGGCGGATGACGAGGCGTGTCTGCGCGAAAGGGATGGGCGGCGTCTCGTCCACGGGACGGAGGGTCCCATTGACCAACGTCAGCGCATCGCCAACGAGCGGCATTGGGGTCCACTCGCGCGGGTCGCCATCGAGAAGCCAGATATGCGCCATGGGTCGTTGTGCTCACGCTCAGTGCACGAGCTGAACGAATCCTAGGATCGAATTGGAACGCGCACCGAACTGGAGAGAGAGTCACACGCAGTCGTCGAATCCGCGGCTGGTTTTGCGCACGTTCCGGCGATTCGTGGCGCGCAGCGTCACGTGTGATTGGCGTCATCACCGGCGCACGGCGAGCCGGCGCCCGACGCCGCGTCGGGTCTGAACGAGCGCGGCGCCATCCGCGATGACCCGGTCCAGCCGCTTTCGCAACTCGTGGACCGCCTTCGTCAACTGTCGAGCATTCACGCGGCCGCCCCAGCGCAGCGCGGGTTCGGGATGCATGGAATCCGCCTGGAGTCGCGCCAGCAGTCTGGCGTTGCTCTTGAATCCGACCAGGCCATCGTTGAGCGTGTGCCCCCCGTCCTCGGCGAGCGCCTGAAACAACCGCCCGAGCGTTGGTGGAAGCTGCACGACCGGCAGCTCGTCAATGTGCACGTCGAAATAGCCGTCGCCTCGTGGACTGACAGAGGCTTTCGAAAGAACCGGTTCTGGTTTGCGAAGGTCGTCCGGGCGGCAACCCACCGGAACAAGGGGCTGTCCTGCCGATGCATTCGCGCTCGCGTTCCCCGCATACGCCGCCAACTCAGCAATCATCCGGTCGATCCGAAGAGCGTTCGCTTCCATCCACGCACGGACCGCCTCCAGTTCGCGACTGATACTGCGCAGACGCTCGCGGCAATCGTTCAACTGACTGCGGCACGGGACGCGGCCAGCGGTGACGGAATCGCCTGGAGTCCTGCGGCGCGCCATGGAAATATCGTCATTGTTGGCTCACACTCGACCCCGCGAACGGGATGAGAGGCCCATCACGCCGGCGAACACTCGAACACAGTGACGGCTGTTTGGTTGGTGCCAGGGAGTAGGCTGAGATAAGACGTGATCGGTACGACCCGGCGAGACAGGTTCAACACGCCTTGCATCACATGTGATTACAGGGGGGCCGTGTCCTCAGGTGAATACCTTGCCGCGTTGAACGAGATCCGACGGTTCCGCCACGGCAAGGTAGGCCAGGGCAGTCCACGCCATCACGAGTTGCCCTGGCCCGTAACCGACAAACGGCAGCGACCCTGCGTCAGGGCTCAGCAGGGCAAGGCACCCGACGATGTGGAATGCTGCGGGCACGATGAGTACAGCCGTCATGCCTGCCACCATGACGCGCCCCGCACGCGTGGGCGCGTCTCGCGCTCGACGGGCTCCGACCCACGCAATCACGCCAAAGAGCAGCGAGACAGCCGAGGCACCGGCGAAGCCGGTTGTGGCGACGATCGAGGCGATCGTCACCCGGCGCGCGACGCGCGGGTGCAGGCCGAAAGGCTGTGTTGCCCTAGTCCTCCGGCTCGTCAGTTCTCCCGTAGCGAAGCTCCCCTCGGGAGCCCACAATCGCGCGATGTTCACCGCCCCCGATTCACGGGCGCGCTGGTACCGCAACAACGTCTGCGGCAACACCAGGAAATACAGAAGCGGCAGCACCACCAAGACAGGGATGGCGGCGTCGAGCCTGCCATGACCACCGGCGCGGAGCATGACCGCCGCAACAACGGGCACGACAAGAGCGCACGAAGGGCTTCTTAGCAAGAGTTCGGAGCACGTGAGTACCGCCGCCAATGCCAGCGCGACCCACAGACCCTTCTGTGGCGGAAGGTCGCCCGGCTGGCGATCGTATTCGTACCGCAAGACGACCATACCGAAGATGATCACGCACAAAAAACGGATGACCTCCGAGAGGAGGGCGCGGTCGATCCCAAGTTCCCACACTTCTGTCGGTAACAGGAGCGCCCCTGCGAACGCTCCGGGAACGAGCACCTCTGGCCTAGAATTGGGCCGCGGGCGACCTGACGTCCAGCGGTGTCGCCGGAAGCGCACGAACCACCACACGCCGACCGCCCATCCCGCCACCTGCCAGAACACGTAGTCCCAGCCACCGACGCCCGCGCGCGCGGCCACCACCAGCATCGCCACACCACACGCCGACAGAACCCCGGCAATGGAAACCAGCACATGGGTCACTCTCCCACCACACAGCTTATGGGCTGAGATCCAGTAGATCGTTGCCTTGGTCTCGTAGTTGTCCCGTTTACTCGGAGCTCGTCGCCCAGGGACCCAAAGAGCGGCACGGGATGCCTCAATCGCGCGGTGCGCGGTTCATTCGCAAACAAGGAAGATATCCTACGCAGTAGGACCCGCTGTCTGAGGCGGGCGGAACGATCACAAGAAAAGAAAGCACGGACGGCCAGAATTGGTGCGCATTGGGCTGGAGGCGGAGGGTTACATCACGCGTGATTCCCCGCGGTCACACGAGCCGCGACTCATAAGAAAGACCCGTGAACCGGCCGCACGCTGGCGCGCCATAGCGAGCGAGAACTAGAAGACATAAGGCGGATTGCAGCGGGGCCAGGTCTTGACCCCGCACTATTACGAGACCGCTATCTCAAGGAACTGCGGCCCTATCTGGGAAATCCGAAGAGCGAAGACCTCACGTTGAATCTATGGATAGAGATCGTTGAAGAAGTAGATGCTCGGCGACCTTCCTGAGGTCACTCGCTCTGGCGCTTGTTCCGCCAGACGTAGGAACTGACAATAGAAGCGGAGAGAACGAGTCCCGCCGCCTCCAAGGTCTCGACCTCACAAGTCACTCGAAATCGTTGGAAGCGGCGGGAACTATCCTGGACGCCGTTTGGAGCAAAGTTCGCTATTTCCCCGTTCCCGCCGCCTCCACTATCTCTCCACGAATCGGGAGGATTTTGGGGGTGTCGCGAGGACTGCTGCGGACTGAATCAATGGCGGTAAGCGACGGTGTGATAGCGACTTGTGACCACAACTCGCACGCCGTCAATTAGTTAGGAAATCACCGTTTTTCTGGTTCGACTCCCGCCGCCTCCACCATCTCTAAGCTATTGTCGTACAAAGGCTTAGTCGATTCACAAGCCTTCTTGGTTGGTTCAAATCAGGTACAGCGCGCCGACACGGCGTGCGCGGTCGTAATCTAAGTGACTGAGGCCACAGCGCTTGTTGTTTCGGACGCCCTTCTAGACTCCCGCCACCTCCATGAGCCTGACTCTTCCGCGCTCGCGTTGGTCCAGCGGTATCATTCACCGATGTCGCTTGAGGCACTGCGAACACACCGACGAAAGATTCTCGAACTGGCGAAGCGCCACGGTGCTCGTAACGTGCGTGTCTTTGGCTCGACCGTGCGTGGAGACGCGAGACCCGATAGCGATATCGACATCCTCGTCGAGGTCGAGCGTGGCCGGACGCTCCTCGACGTGATCGCCCTCGAACAGGACCTCGAGGAGCTCCTCGGACGCTCGGTGGAAGTACTAACGGATGCCGGGCTCAGTCCTTACCTCCAGCAGCGCATTCTCATCGAAGCCGCCGTGCTGTGAAGGACGACCGCATCTATCTGCAGCACATTCGGGACGCGCTGGACGACATCGCGGCGTACTGCGGCAGCGACCGCGACGGTTTCTTCACTGACCGCATGCGCCAGGACGCGACGCTTCGGAAGCTCGAAGTGATCGGACAGGCGGTCAAGAATCTCTCCGAGCCTACGAAGTCGCGCCGACCGGAGATTCCCTGGAAGCAGATCGCCGGCATGCGGGACAAAGTGATCCACGACTACTTTGGTGTGAACCTCGAGATCGTCTGGGCTGTCGTTGAACGGGAGCTGCCCAAGCTGAAAGTGGCGATCGCCGACCTGCTCGAAATCGCTTAGTACTAGTCCCGGCGTTCCAGGCCTTCAGTAGCAGATCGGGGGCGGCCTTTCCGCACGAGGACGTAAGCCCAACCGTCGGTCACGCAGCCGGTCGTGGGCGTGAGGGCAACTCAAAACGCCATATTCACGAACGCCGCGGACAGTATGAAACGCGGCCCACTCGGGGCCTCATCCGCGATCGGAGGGGTTCATGAGCCTACGGCGTCGGTGCTTCGCCACTCGTGCGTGGCGTGCGTGCCCAGGTGAATCATCGCGTCGGGCTTGAAGGACCTCTGGAGCCAGAGGTAGTAGGCAAGGTATTGGTGGTGGGGCGGCAGTGACACGCTATGCAGCACGGCCGTGATCAACTGCTCCCAACCGCGCGTCGGCTGGGGACCGACGTACACATTGCCCCAGCGCTGCCCGGGGATGACGAAGTACGGCTTCCCTTGTGGATCTCGCCACGTCATGATGGTGGAGTCCTCAGGCTCACCCCACTGCGCAACCATCTCGGTCCGCACCTTGTTCGGCAAGCCATCGAACCACGTGCGGTACTCCGACACCGCCACCAACTGGGCCTTCCCGGCGCTGACGATGGAGTCGAGATACGCGGCCCGGTCTTCATCCGGCAATGGATTCAGTCCATAGGCGCGAACACCAGCAAAGAGTTCATCCTCGGACTGCGGCGCCCCTGGCATGGTGTAGCCGTCCTTGGCCAATCGTTGCGCAACCTGCCACAAGGACTTAGGCAGAACGTTGAGATAGTACGCACCGACGCCGCTTGGGCCTGGCGGCAGGTAGTTGTAGTACACCAGCGCGACCCGTTTCTCCGCCGCGGGCGTAACGCGAAGGTGAACCCACTTCTGCACACGAGCTGTCAGAAGCTCGATACGCTCAGGGATGGGCGTTGTGCTCACATAGGACATCCCCGTCGTGCTATCGATGACGTGTTCCTTCGACGCCACCACTGTCGGTGCCACTGCACCGATGAGTTCGGGGCCTCCCAATTGCCAGGTCCGTTCGGAGATGTCGAGACCACCCTTGGACGCTTCCCAATTGGCACGGCTTTGTGAATACAAGGAGATCGCGTTGATGATGGGCGCGTTGATCCGCCGCATCTGGGGTACGCCTTTCTCTGGCGTGTTGCCCAGCTTCATCGATAGTGCGACGACAGCATCCACTCGACTCGCGCCTACTGCATCGACAAGTAGGTCGTCGATGTTAGAGTCAGCCGGATAGGAATACACGGGTAACGCGTTAAGCCCCTTCTCTTCCAGCGCCGCTGCGACCGCGCGCACGAGTCCCACATCACTGCCCGTGATGCTCGTGCGCGAGAACACCACGCCCACCCACGGGCGATCGCGCGCCGTTGGATCCCGCTCGAAATATGCGGCCGAAAACGCGTCAAACGTGTCGAATACGCGCTCGTTCACCGGGTCGTAGAACCCCTTGGTCGGTACGGCAACCGGTGGCGCGAAGGTCAGACCTGGACGGAAGCTTCTCGCGAGCGCAGCTCTGAGCAACTGCACGAGGTTGGCACGCCCTCCGGCGTTGACGTAGGGCATCAGGCTCGCCTCGGAACTCGCGCCGAGTTCCTCCAGCGGCTGCAGTCCGGTGCCAATCGCAAACGCCCGCCCCCCGGTAGCTAGCGCCTCCCTTACATCCTCGTCAATCAGCGGAGCGATGGCCCGTGCGTTCATCGGCGTAATGACGATGAGGTCCGACTCTGCCAAGAAGCGGCGGTCTGCCCGAGCCAAGTCAAGATCTGGGTAGACCTGAAAGCGAATCCCCGACATCGCGGGATCGCTCATCAACTCCTTGACAGCAGCAACGGCAGCGACCGACTGCGGATCGCCGGGGAGCAAACTCACGCGCAGCGGCTCGCCGGGCTCCTGGGGTGCCGGTGAAACGCCAGGTGACCCGGCACCAGTCTGAGCCAGCATCAAGGGCGCGGAAACGAAAACCGCGAACGTGAGGGCAAGAAACCTTCGCATGTGTCCTTGAGGCCTTTGACCCAGTCACGCGCCGACAGGCCTGCTATGCACGCCAGCTTAGGTTGACTGGGCGAAGAGGACACCTGAAGAGTTTCTGAACTTTTGTTCAGACAAACCTCAAACCGCACCCCTGAGACGATGGCTTCCTCAGCGCAAAGGGAATCGCAGCTTCGGGCGGTCGAAGGACGCTGGCGAGGTCGAAGTAACCTCAGGACTCCGATCACGGGGAGGCACCGTCGCAAGTGCGCCGGGAGCGGAGATCACAGACACCGCGCAACGTCACTCGAATTCCACTCGGTTTCTGTGTACCTGATTTGTACCTCGACCTGGCGATTTGAGCGATTCTGGCGGGCTTGAGCGAGACGAATCCGGGCTAAGTGTTGACAGGGCAGTATCTTGCGCAGTCCGACTCCCGCCGCCTCCACCACTCGACTCACCTTTACTCTTGCCTGACGGCGAACCGCAAGGTTCGCTCGTGGCAAGCCACCGACGGATCGAGTGCCCCGAGCGAGCTCACTGTCATGCGAGTCGAGGGACATCAGACGCCAGATCCCTCAGCCACCACGAGTCGAAGGGCACCAGCTCCCGCTCCAACTCAGTCATCACGCGTTGAATGCCCTGAGCGACGCCTCGACTTCGCTCGGCGGAGCCCAAGAGCCATCGCCACACCATCCCCAAACCCGCGATTCATTCAAGGCCGGCTTGATGGCATCGCCGAGACGATGCCATCGTCGTCGAATGTGGTTCGTGTACGTGCTCCGCTGTGCCGATGGTGCCTTCTGCATCGGCGAGACGAGCAACCTCGTTGAAGGCGATCTCGCACTCCTCAAACGACTCTGACGCTAGCGGATGGTGACCGTGACGCGACAGCCAGCTTGCGCGCCTGAAGGAATGTTGGAGGTCGGACCACTCAACACCACCGACATCGTGCCGGCGCCGCAGACGCCCTCGAGCACCACCTCGGGGGTCAACGGCGGCGGGGGCGGTGGAGGCGGCATCACACCGTGCATGTCCACGACCCGATAGCGGTCGTAGGCCATGCCGGTGTCAGCTTTGTCACCGCTGTCCAAATAGGATCCGCCCAGCAGGCCCGGGAGACCGGCAGCGGTGATCGCACCGTTCGTCGCGTCCATCACGACCACGCCGTTCCGCTTGACGAAGATGTAGTTACCGATGCCACCGAACTGAATCACGTCGTTGTTGGACGCGCCGATCACGCCGCGCCAGTCGCAGTTACAGGTGTCGAGGATCGTGACGACGTTGTTCTGGCTCAACCAGAGATAGCCGTCAGCAACGAACTTCGAGCAGTTCGAGCTGTTGTTTGGCGCCGGCGCGCCCGGGATGAACGGATAACACACGGGTCGCATGCCGAACCCGTAGAACGTTGTTGCTGACGTCCTCCGAAACTTCGCCCCATGGAACGAGCCCTGCGCGTTGTCGGCCGGGTCGGCGAGTTCAAACTCGGAGTAATAGTCAGGGGTCAACGGCACGCCGGAGTCCGCGAGGTAACTGACACGTTTCCCGTTCTGCGCGCCGCACGGGGATACCCACTTTCTGAAGTCCGTCGCCTTCCACAGCTGGTTCGGATCGCCGCTCGTGTTTTCGTCAACGAGCCAACGGGCGCCGAGGTCGGGCCGATGCCGGCTCAATTCCTCGTAGCAGCCGGTCACGCCGGCCGTGGGAGCCGGCGCCGAGAAGAAATCCTGAAAGACGACCGTTTCACTTTGAGCGATCGGCGTGGCCGGCACGAAACCCGATCCAGCCATCAATAGCGCGAGCACAAGCAATCGTTTCATTACAACGCGTTCCGTCCTGAGCAGGCCGGTGACTTCCGCCGGCGTGAGGTCTTCGAGCATTGCAACGTTGGGTCCGCTGGCCGTGAGAGGCCGCGATCAGGTACGGCTGGTGCCTTGCAGATCCCTAAGGGCCGGCGTACTAGTGTGAGTTTGAGTGGGCGGCCGATGGTCGCTCAGATCCCGGAGGGGACAGACATGGCTGTATTGGTGACCGCTGACGTCTTAGGGCAAACATTGGAGGGCTACGACCGGATGATCGCCGCCTTGCGCCCGGCCCTTCAAGATGCGAAAGGATTCATCGCGCACGGCGCGGCACCGTTCACCGGTGGGTGGCGGGTGTTCGAGATCTGGGAAACTCAAGCGGACGCCACCCAGTTTTTTTCCGAGCACATCCATCCAAACCTACCCGATGGTGTAAAACCTCACCGGACAATGACGGAACTGCACACCCTGGTCATGGGGAATATGGCGACCCCGCCTGAAGTACCTCCCATGGATCCGACAAACCTTGGCGGTGCGGGATAGCCGTCACCCGGCACGGGATTCACTTCGCCGTCGCTGGTCCTGGCGCGGGCTTCGCTGGTCCTGGCTGCGCGGGCTTGGATGGTGCTGGCTTCGCGGGCTGCGCTGGTCCTGGCTGAACCGGCGATGGCTTCGTCTGTGGCACCACGGGCTGCGTCGTCACGCCCGTATTCGGTTGGACGTCGCCCGCGCGCTTGATGCTGCCGGCGTCGAGCGTCACGCCCCTGGAGCTGATGGTCTGGAAGTACAGCTCATCGCCGACGATCTCAGCGAGCATGAACGCATACTCCGAGTCGTTGCCATAGGCCGTGAGTGCTGACTTCTGGAGATCGCCCTTCCTGATCTTCGCCGAGGATCCAATGATGAAGTACGCCACACCCTTCTGCGGCTTGATCCGCTCGTAGAAGTGCTCGTGCCCGGTGAACACCACGTTGACGCCGCGCTTGAGAAGTGTCGGTTCGAGCAGATCACGCTGAAGATCAGCAGAACCGTGCGTCGCGCCAGATGAGTACAGCGGATGATGGAAGAAGGCGATCTTCCAGTCCGACCCGCTTGCGGCCAGCTCCTTGTCCAGCCATTCCAGTTGCTTGTCGTCCACATAGTTGCTGTCGATCGCGAAGAACCGGACGCCGTCTTTCGGCTTGAAGGTGTAGTACTTCGCGCCGCCCATGTTGAACAGCTTGTAGTTCACCTGCGCCGCGTCGTCGTGATTCCCCAGCGCGGCGTAGAACTTCGCGCCGCCATCAATGAGCGCCTTATACGGACGCGCAAACTTGTTTTCGTAATCGGTGGGCCGTTCGGTCCCATACAGGTTGTCACCGTTCATCAGGATGAACCCAAACGGAAACCGGCCTCGCCACGCGGCCATTTGTGCAGCCACCGCTCGCTGCCCCGTTCCAGGCTCTCCACTGTCACCGATGATGGCGAACTTGACCGATCCCTCCTTGTTCGGCAGACGCAGCTCCTGCCCCGCCGTGAACGAGGGCACACCGACCAGCAGGATCGCGATAAGAACCAAGCGACGCATGATGTCCCCTCCGCCTACGTGATGGCCGCGTTCAGGATGTAGTCAACGATGAGATCGGTCGCCGTGTCGATCAGCAGCAAGTGCTGGCCCACGATTCGGTACTCAAGCGGTGCGGGGAGCGACGGCAGCGTGAGTAGAAGATTTGCCGGTACCGAGGGAATCGGCTGGCCTTCCGGATACCTCGCGTTGACCTTGAACGGCACGGAGCCCGGTTCGGGCGCGTCGTCTTTGAGCACCGCTTTCGCGTCTCGACCGTCTTCGCCTTTCAGCTCGGGCGCGAGGAGACGACGGAACACGAGACGAACTTCCGGAGTGAAGATATCGCCCTGCTTCGCATTGGCGCGCGCCGCCTGAACCTTTGCCACCAGCGCCGTCTTTGCGGCGTTGATCTGCGCCGGGTCCGAGTTGTCCTTCTGCGTGGCAGCGCCCTTTGCGAGCTGCTTGTGCAGGTCAGCGTACTTGTCAACGCGGGCCTTGAACTCAGCCATTGCGGCGGCGTTCGGGTTGACGGCGGGATCCGTGCTTGTTTTCTTGTCGCCTTCCTTTATTGCGACTTCGGCGGGCGTGGCCGGCGGCGCCACACGCTGCGTGGCGACTGCGTCTCCGCACGCCAATGTGAATGCCGCAACCACAACCAACGGGCTGACATGCATACCAGTGCCTCCTGGGGGGATGACCTCACCTAGAGGTTCACGATCCGTGCCATACCGAAGTACTCAGGGAGAGAGTGAATTGCCTCCGGCGCGCTAGTCAGACGCGACTCCCCCACCTGTACATCGACGTACTTCACGTATGATTTTCGCGAAATGACAGCACCCTCGCAGCCGCATGTTGGCGACCAGTACGTCCTTCCCACGGGAAAAGACGATGCAGCGCGGCTGGATATCATCCACGCCGTGTACGGACCGGTCAGCCGGAAGGCCTTGGAGGCTGCAGAAATAAGCGGGGCCTCACGCGTGGCCGATATTGGCTGCGGCACCGGAACGATCGCGCGATGGATGGCGTCCAGGATGGGGCCCGCGGGGCGGGTCGATGCCATCGACATTGCGCCGCAGCAGATAGAGGTAGCCGGGACCATTCCGCCCGAGACAGGATCCGCGTCCATCCACTATCACCTGGGATCCGCGTACGAGCCCGGACTGCCGGAGCACGCGTTCGACGTTGTTTTTTGCCGGCTCGTGCTCTGCCACTTGAAGGAACCTGGGAATGCCGTCGCGCAGATGGCGAGCCTGCTCAAGCCGGGCGGACGGCTCGTGCTCGTTGACATGGATCTTCGTGACACGTTCACGATGCCGCCGTGCCCCTTCTATCAGGCGTACATCGATGAGTGCGTGATTCCGTACCAGACGAAGATCAACGTGGACTACTCCGTCGGACGCCGGCTGCCGCAGCTCCTGATGGGTGCCGGCCTGAGCACAGACGCCGTGATGGTGGACCAGCCGGTGTTTCGAGAAGGGCCGGAGAAGCATCTCTGGGAGAAGACCTGGACGTCCGCCTTGCAGCGCGCGGTGTCAGAGGGCGTGATCACGATGGACCGCGGGCTGGAGCTCATCGCGGGCATGGAACGCCACACAGCCAGTCCGGATGTCTGGGTCGCTGTGGCGAAAATGTTTGCCGTCGTTGGCTCTGCCGACGCCCTCCGCTAGCAGCGCTGCCACCACCAGATGGCAACCTTCCACGGGCACGGCCCGATTCTGTGGCGTCCGTCGCCAGAGCTAGTCGCTCAGAGCCACCTCTCGGCCTTCATGACTCGTCACGGCCTGTCCTCACTCGACGAACTGCAGCGCCGGTCGATCACCGACATCGACTGGTTCTGGAACGCGGTCATCGAAGACCTCGACATCCGATTCACGCGCCCCTACACCCAGGTCGTCGATCTCTCGCGCGGCCCGGCCTGGGCACGCTGGTGCGTCGGCGGCGAAATGAACATCGTCGATAACCTCCTCGACAAGTACGCCGGTACGCTCACCGACACGAAGGTGGCAATCCGCGCCGAGGGTGAACCGCCGGAGGGCGTACCGCGTGCGCTGACGTATGCGGAGCTGCGGCGCGAGGTCAATCGCGCAGCCGGCCTGCTGCGTGCGCACGGCATCGGCCGCGGCGACGTCGTCGGCGTGCTGATGCCGCTGACGCCCGAGTGCGTCATCGCCATGCTGGCCATCATCAAGGTGGGCGGCATCTTCCTGCCGCTCTTCTCCGGCTACGGCGTGGAGGCGGTGGCCCAACGGCTCGAGGATGCCGGAGCTGTTGCCCTCGTGACGGCCGAGGGCTTCTCGCGGCGCGGCCGGCGGATCGACCTGCGTGCGACAGCCGAACAGGGCGCCGCGCGGGTGCCCGCGGTCAGGCACGTACTGCTGCCGACGTGGAGCGGTCATCCGGACGAGGCCGAGACGACGCGCACGGACGCCGATGAGCCGATGATGCTCATCTATACGTCCGGCACGAGTGGGCGTCCCAAGGGCACGGTCCATTCGCACTGCGGCTTCCCCATCAAGGCCGCGCAGGACATGGCGCACGGCTTCGATCTGCACGCCGACGAGACGATGTGCTGGATCACCGATATCGGCTGGATGATGGGTCCGTGGCTGGTGTTCGGCACGCTGCTCTCTGGCGCCGCGATGATGCTGTACGACGGCGCGCTCGACTGGCCGGGATCCGACCGGCTGTGGGACATCGTTGCGCGACACAAGATCACAACACTCGGGATCTCGCCAACGCTCGTGCGTGCGCTGATGCAGCACGGCGAGGCGCCATGCCGCGCGCACGACCTGTCGTCGCTGCGCAAGTTTGGTTCAACCGGCGAGCCCTGGAACCCGGATCCGTGGCGGTGGTTGTTCGAGGTGGTCGGCGGTGGACGACTGCCGATCATCAACTACAGCGGCGGCACCGAAACGTCGGGAGGGATCGTCTCGGGCAACGTGCTCACCCCACTCAAGGCGTGCGCATTTGCCGGACCGCTGCCAGGCATGGCGGCCGAGGTCGTCGATGACCAGGGCCGTCCGGTGCGCGGCGAGGTCGGTGAACTCGTGGTGACGCAGCCGTGGATCGGCATGACACGCGGCTTCTGGCGCGACCCGGACCGCTACCTGGAGACCTACTGGTCGCGCTGGCCCGACGTGTGGGTCCACGGCGACTGGGCCGCGGTGGACGAAGACGGCCTCTGGTACATCCTCGGGCGCAGCGACGACACGATCAAGATAGCCGGCAAGCGGCTGGGGCCAGCCGAGGCGGAGTCGGTCCTTGTCGCACATCCCGGTGTGGTGGAGGCGGCGGCCATCGGCGTGCCGGACGACCTCAAGGGCGAGGCGCTCGTCTGCTTCTGCGTGCTCGCTCCAACGCTGGCGCCTTCGGACGAGCTGCGTGACGATCTGGCCGGAACCATCGTCGCCGCGCTGGGCAAACCGTTCGCGCCGAAAGCGATCCGGTTCGTCGATGCTCTACCGAAGACGCGCAACGCGAAGATCATGCGGCGTCTCGTGCGCGCCGCGTATCTCGGGGAG
This sequence comes from Acidobacteriota bacterium, assembly GCA_013140775.1. Lineage (GTDB taxonomy): Bacteria > Acidobacteriota > Vicinamibacteria > Vicinamibacterales > UBA2999 > JABFSA01. Next base: position 14,877 of record JABFSA010000121.1, read on the forward strand.
CCCGCTGGCGACACGTCGTCGCTCGAGAACCCCGCCGCGGTCGATGCCATCCGCGCATCGCGGTAGCTGACCGCGTGTTCCCAGGTCGGCTGTCGGCGTGAAGCAAACTGAGAACGCGCTGGCTCGAGGTCGGCTACGCGGCCATGGGATCCGCTCAGGCGAACTGTCGTGAACTGTGGGCTTACTCCGCGAGCCTCGTCGCAATCGATCAGGGCGTATCTGCCGGCGCGATGACTTCAAGCACGTCGCGTCGCGCACCGACGATGGCAGTCGTGGGTATCGTGCGGTCGAAGGTTGCGAGACAGCCTCCGTGTCGCTGCGCCAGACCTAGCAGGTAGAGGTCGGTGACCTGCCGGTGATTCGCCACGCGGCTGGAATCAAAGAGCGTCCCGTCCAGAAGGGAGACACTCTCCGCCCAGAACTGGTGCCCCTTGCCACCGCACATCCGCTTCAACATGGCGATCAGATCGACCGGCCGTCGAACCTCGCTTCCGTACGCCGGATTGGCCACGATTCGCACGAAGCCGTTCTCGGTGGTTGGACACGTCGCCCATCCCCGGCCGCGATTGTCGGTGAACCAGTCGTGTGCCAGGTCATGGTGGACGTGATCGGGGTCGAAGAGCGCGACGAGCAGGTTGACGTCGAGAAGCGCCGGCAGCTTCATCCCTGATTTCATCCCTGATCTCGTAGCTCGTTGACCTGCTTCATCGTCGGACGAGGTGCGCCCGGCGCGCGCCGCGGCAGCAACGGCACACCGTTGCGCGCGCGCGACGTCCTGGTCGGCGAGGCCAGGCCCTTCCGGGCGAGCTCCGAGATGGCCTGTCCGGCAGTGATGGCTCGGACGGCGGCCAGCTCCTTTACCGCCTGTAGCACGTCGTCATCGATGTCCAAGGTGGTGCGCATGTTCGGATCATCACGCATCAAACATCAGATGTCAACGCACGGCGCGCAGCCTGTTCGCAGGTCGGCGGCATCGTCGAGGCCGCCGACCTGCAAGGACGCGCTACGACCAGGCCGGCGGGCGCTTTTCGAGGAAGGCGCGGACACCCTCGCGGCAGTCGGCCGTCGCGCGCGCCTCGGCGTTGATCACCGCCGCACGCTCGAGTTCGTCGGGAGGGACACCGCCGAGGAGGCGTTTCGTGGCTGCCACTGCTTGCAGGCTACCGGCCGCGATCCGCTCCGCGACCGCACGCGCGTGCGCGCCGAGCTCCGCTGCGGGCACGACGCGGTTGACCAATCCAATCTGTCGCGCCTCCTCTGCAAGACGCACCCGTCCAGTCACGAGCAGCTCCCGGGCGTGCGCGTAGCCAACCAACCGTACCAGAAAGACACTCACGATTGCCGGGACGAACCCGATCTTCACCTCGGGGAAGCCGAGCGTCGCCTCCTCGGACGCGATCGTGAAGTCGCAAATCGCCGCGAGGCCACATCCGCCGCCAAGCGCCGGCCCCTGCACTGCGGACACCACCGGCTTCGGCAGGCTCCACACGAGATCGAAGAGCGCGGCCAGGCGACGCGAGTCCTCGAGGTTGGACTCGAAGGACTGCTCCATCAGCAACCGCAGGTGGGTAAGGTCCGCACCGGCACAGAACGCGGGACCTTCGGACCGCAGCAGCACGGCCCGGCAACGCGGATCGGCGGCGGCGGACTGAAAGGCAACGGTCAGTTCCGTCACCATGTCGGCGCTGATCGCGTTGCGTCGTTCGGGCCGGTTGAGTGTCACGAGTGCGAGCGGCGGCTCGACGGTGTATCGAATATCCGGCATTAGTCGTGCTCCCCTACACCTGCAGGACGCCAGTGCGGAACGGCTGCACATCGGGGTTGAGGCTGGCCGCCTCGAGCGCGGCGGTAATGGCGTCGCGCGTTTCGACAGGGTCGATGATCTTATCGACCCACAATCGTGCTGCGGCATACCGCGGGTCCATCTGGCTCGCGTAGGTTCGAGTGACCGACTCTGTGATTGCCGTCCGCTCTGCCTCGCCGAGCGTTTTGCCCCCGCGCTCGAGCTGCCGCACCTTGATCTCCACGAGCGTCTTCGCGGCCTGCGCACCATTCATCACGGCATACTGGGCCGTCGGCCACGCAAAGATGAACCGTGGTGAATACGCCTTGCCGCACATCGCGTAGTTGCCAGCGCCGAAGCTGCCGCCCATGATGACCGTGATCTTCGGGACGACGCTGTTGGAGACGACGTTGACCATCTTGGCGCCGGCGCGAATGATGCCGCTCGCCTCGGCTTCCTTGCCCACCATGAACCCGCTGACGTCGTGCAGGAAGATGAGCGGCACGAGCGCCTGGTTGCAGTCCATGATGAAACGCGCGGCCTTGTCGGCACTCTCTGCGTAGATGACGCCGCCAAACTCCATCTGCTTGCCCGGAGATCGGACGTGTCGCCGCTGGTTGGCGACGATGCCGACGGCGAAGCCGCCGATCCGCGCCTTGCCGCATACGAGCGTCCGGCCGTACTCGGCCTTGTACTCGTCGAACTCACTTCGATCGACGATACGCGCGATGATCTCGCGCACGTCGTACTCCCGCGTCGGATGTCGCGAGAAGATGCCGCCGATCTCTGCGGCGTCATAGGCCGGCGGCTCAGGTGCACGCCGATCGAACGGTGCACGTGGCCGCGCGCCCATGGCACTCGCCAGCGAGCGAAGTCGCTTGATGCAGGATCGATCGTCCGGCTCGTGGTAGTCGATCGTGCCGCTGATCGATGCGTGCATGGACGCGCCGCCGAGTTCCTCGCTCGTGACCTCCTGCCCGATGGCGGCCTTCACGAGCGCGGGGCCGGCCAGGGACAGCCCGCTCCCGTCGGTCATGAGCAGTGTGTCGCACATCACGGGCAGATAGGCGCCGCCGGCCACGCAGTTGCCCATGATGGCGGCGATCTGCGGGATGCCGCGCGCGCTCATCACCGAGTTGTTGAAGTAGACCCGGCCGAAGTCGTCCTGATCCGGAAACACGTCCTCCTGCAGCGGCAGGAAGATCCCCGATGAGTCCACAAGGTAGATCGTCGGGACATGGTTCTCGAGAGCAATCGCCTGCGCGCGCAGGACTTTCTTGCAGGTGATGGGAAAGAATGCGCCGGCCTTCACCGTGGCGTCGTTGGCCACGATCATGAACCGGCGTCCGGCTACATCGCCCAGGCCGGTGACGACGCCTGCGGCTGGGGCGCCGTCCCACTCCTCGTACATTCCGTGAGCCGCGTACAGGCTCAGCTCGAAGAAGTGCGATCCTGGATCGAGCAGCTCGCGGATCCGCTCGCGCGCGGTGAGGCGGCCCTTGGCGTGCTGGCGCTCGATGGCGTCCGGCCCGCCGCCGAGCGTAATGAGATCTTCCTGCCGGCGGATGTCGCGCACGAGCGCGGCCATCTCGCCTGCGTTCTGGCGGAACTCGGCGCTCGCCGGGTCGATGGACGACGCCAGCCGGTTCGAGGGCGTCGAATCCGCCGCGGACATGCGCTCACTATACCTCCAGTAAACTGACGCTGATGACTCCGGAAGACACGGACGCGCGAGATCGCCGCATTCGCGAGGGTGAGGAACTCCTCCTCTCACGTCCGCAGCGATCCGGCGTCGCGAAGAGTCTCTTCGCTGGTCGCTTCGTGGCCGACTGGGTCATGCCCTACCCCACGATGCCGCCGCTGCAGCAGGCGAAGCTCGACGTGCTGATGCCTCAGCTGCGTACCTTCCTGCGCGACGTGCTCGACCCCGCAGCGATCGACAAGGCGGCCGACATTCCGCAGTACGTCATCGACGGGCTTGCCCGGCTTGGCGTGCTCGGACTCGCGGCGCCGCTCGAAGTTGGCGGACGCGGCTTCTCGCAGATGGCGTATTGCCAGGTCATGGAAGCGATCGGCGAACGGTGCGGCTCGACCTCGGTCTTCGTCAACGCCCACCACTCGATCGGCCTCCGAGCCCTGGTGCTCTTTGGCACGCCCGAACAGCAGCGCCGGTGGCTGCCCCGGCTGGCGCATGGGGAGCAGATCGCCGCCTTTGCGCTCACCGAGCCGGATGCAGGATCGGACGCCGGCAACGTCCAGACTCGAGCCGAGCGGTCGGCCGATGGCTCGCACTACGTGCTCAACGGCGAGAAGCGCTACATCACCAACGCCGCGATCGCGCAGGTGCTGACGGTGATCGCGCGCACCACAGAGGGCATCACCGCGTTTCTGGTGACGCCGGACATGCCCGGGTTCGCGGTGACCGAGCCGCGCATGGCGAAGATGGGCATCCGGGGGACGGCCACAGGCAAGCTGGCGTTCACCAACATGCGAGTGCCGGCCGATCACGTGCTCGGTGCACCAGGCGAGGGACTGAAGATCGCGCTCACGGTCCTCGATTTCGGTCGCACGACTTTCGGCGCCTGCTGCACCGGCGCGGCCAAGACCTCCCTGAGGCTCGCGGTCGAGCACGCGAACAGCCGGCGCCAGTTCGGACGCTCGCTCGGCGACTTCGAGCTCGTCAAGAAGAAGCTGGCCCGGATGGCGGCTGACACCTACGCGATGGAGGCGATGACCACCGTGGTCGCGTCGCTCATCGATCGCGGCCTCGAGGACTACATGCTCGAGACGGCGATCCTCAAGGTCTACACCACCGAGGCGCTCTGGGCCATCGTCAACGACGCCTTCCAGATTCATGGCGGCGCGGCGTACTTCACCGACCTGCCACTCGAGCGGATGGTGCGCGACGCGCGGATCAATCAGATTGGCGAGGGCGCCAACGAGGTGCTCACGTCGTTCATCGCGCTCGCCGGCATGCGCGGCCCCGGCGTGCAGCTGCGGGATCTCTGGGACGCGCTCCACCACCCCATCGGCGACCTGCACACCATCTGGCAGTTTGGGGTTGACCGGCTGAGCACTGTGGTCCGTGCGCCCGAGGTTCCGGTGCAGGACGCCCGCCTCCGCCCGCACGCCGTGCGCCTCGCGTCACTGATTCGGCGTCTGGGCGTGGAGGTGAACCGTGTTCTGATCCACCACCGCGAAGCCGTGCTGGACAAACAGTACGTGCAGCAGCGCATCGCGGGCGCGGCGGCGGAAATCTTCGCCTCGGCGTGTGTGCTCAGTCGCGCGGATGCCGAACTGGCAGCGGCCTCGGAGAGCGAAGCGGCGCGGACGTTCCCCGTCGCCGAGCTGAGTCTGCGCCGGTCTCTCAGGCGGGTCCGGCGCTGGCTGGCCAAGGTGCACGAGA
>JABFSA010000175.1 GCA_013140775.1 Acidobacteriota bacterium
GTTTGCGGACTCGGCCGCACTCGTGGCGTTCTACAGCAAGACGCTGCCAGAACGGCTGACCGCGTTGGCCGCGTTGCCGGGCGAAACCCTTCTGACTCCGATCAGCTTCTTCGGGATGTGGGAATGGCCGCGGGTGCGCTTCATTGCGTTTGCCAACAATCACAGCATGCATCACCGCGGTCAGCTCGCGGCGTATCTGCGGGCGATGGGATCGAAAGTTCCCGACATCTACGGACCGAGCGCGGACTCAGAGAAGGCCGGCGGCTAGCAGCGGGTGACAGGGTTTACTGACCTTCGCGCGTTTACCGATCAGCTCCGTCGTGACGATGACCTCGTCACGGTGGATGCGGCGGTCGATTCCCATCTCGAGGTGGCCGAGATCCACCGCCGCGTCGTGGCGGCGGGTGGGCCAGCGCTGCTCTTCACGAGCGTTGCGCGATCCGACTTCCGTCTCGTCACCAACCTGTTTGGCACGGCCCGTCGCGCGGAACGCGCGTTCGGTGAACGTCCCCTCCGGCTCGTTCGCCGCCTTGTCGAGCTGGCTGAAACGCTCCTGCCTCCGAGCCCGGCCGCTCTCTGGGGCGCCCGAGATGTCGCGATGGATCTGGTCAAAGTGGGCACACGTCGCGTGCCCACCGGCCCGGTCGTCGATACCGTGACATCACAGGTTCGTCTCGATCGATTGCCGGCCCTCACGTGCTGGCACGAGGACGGCGGCCCGTTCATCACGCTGCCGCTCGTCTACACCACGCACCCCGATCGTCGCGGCCACAATCTCGGGATGTACCGCATGCAGGTCCACGGTCCGCGCACGACCGGCATGCACTGGCAGATAGGGAAGGGCGGCGGCTATCACTACGCCGTGGCCGAGGCTCGTAACCAGGCCTTGCCCGCGACCGTGTTCCTGGGCGGACCGCCTGCGCTCATACTCGCAGCGATCGCGCCGCTGCCTGAAAATGTTCCGGAGTTGATGCTCGCCTCCCTCATTGCTGGCGAGCGGTTGCCTCAGGTTCATGGCCACGGTTCTCATCCGCTCATTGCGACGGCTGAGTTCGCGTTGATGGGAGAAGTTGCGCCGCACGTCCGTCAGCCGGAGGGTCCGTTTGGCGACCACTACGGCTACTACTCGTTGACACACGACTATCCGGTGTTCAGCGTGCAACGGATGGCGCACCGGGCAGACGCGATCTATCCCGCAACCGTCGTAGGCAAGCCGAGGCAGGAGGACTTTTTCATCGGCGACCTCCTCCAGGAACTCCTGTCGCCGCTCTTTCCCCTCGTCATGCCTGCAGTGGAACGTCTCTGGTCATACGGTGAAACCGGCTATCACTCGCTCGCGGCCGCTGTCGTGAAGCAGCGCTACCGTCGGGAGGCCATGGCCAGCGCGTTCCGCATTCTGGGTGAAGGGCAACTGTCGCTGACCAAGTTCCTGATGGTCACGGATCGCCACGTCGATCTCGCGGACTTCAAGCAGACGCTCGAGCACGTGCTGGCACGCACCAACACCGAGACCGACCTGTACGTGTTCTCGAATCTTTCAATGGACACGCTCGACTACACCGGCCCTGCCGTCAACGAAGGCTCAAAAGGTGTCTGGCTGGGACTTGGCGATCCGGTCCGCGCGTTGCCGAGAGAGTTCACCAGCGCCTCGGTGCCATCCGGTGTTCGCGACGTGCGCGTGTTCTGCGGCGGCTGTCTCGTTGTTGGCGCACCAGCGTATGCGGATGAGCCCGGCGCCGCGGCTCGCCTGGCACAGGATGCCGCGTTTCAGGGCTGGCCCCTTGTCGTCGTCACCGACGATCCTGGGAGGGCCGCGGCCAGCGTGATGAATTTCCTGTGGACGACCTTCACACGGTTCGAGCCGGCCGCTGATATTCATGCCGCCGAACGGCGCATCGTCCGCAATCACATCGCGTATCGAGGGCCGATTGTCATCGATGCGCGAATGAAGCCCGGATATCCCAGGGAGCTGACGTGCCGCGAAGATATCGCGGCGCTGGTGACACGTCGGTGGAAGGAATACTTTCCGTCAGGCCGCGTGGAGATGGGGGATTCCGAGCGGGGCCATTTGGATTGAGATCAGAAGTTTTTCGAGTCTCGAACCCCGAGCCCCGAGTCCCGAGAGGGATCAGTTCAGCGCGTTCGGAATCGCGAGTGTGAACGGAGCGATCTGAGCGTCGAAACGCTCATCGTCCGTGGTCACCATCTGGTAGTTGCCGTGCATCGACCCCACGGCCGTCTTCAGCGGACAATAGCTTGTGTACTCGAACGCAGCTCCCGGGGGGAGGACAGGTTGCTCGCCAACCACTCCAGGGCCCTTGACGCGCTCGACGTCGCCTTCGGCCGTGGTGATGATCCATTCGCGCGAGACGAGCTGTGCCGTTTCAGTGCCGACGTTCGAGACACGCACGTGATACGCGAAGAGATATTGACTTTCACGAGGCGAACTGCGCTCAGGCAGGTAGTTGCTCGTGACCTCGACGCGGATCCCTCTGGTGGTCGCGTCGCTTCTGTGAGTACCCTGTCCGTGGCCCCGTCCGCTGCGCGTGGTGTCGGATGCGTTCTCTTTGAGTTTGGGGTCAGACATTAGAGTGTTGAAGATTATCGCATGGCAAACCTGAAGTTGCGGGTGATGCCGTCGGGTGAAGGGTCTGGCCGCAGTCGCATGCCGGCCGAGACCAACCCGGCGAAGAAAACACGAGTCACCGCGTCCGCTGCGTGGCGCGAAGCACGTGAGCTCCTCTGGTCGCATCGTCGGCGGCTCGGCCTGGGACTGGCGCTGATGCTCATCAGCAGGGCTGCGGGGCTGGTGCTGCCGGCCTCTTCCAAGTGGCTGATCGACGAAGTCATTGGCAAGGGACGGGCAGAACTCCTGTTGCCGCTGGCGCTTGCAGCCGGGGCGGCCACGGTGGTCCAGGCGGTCGCATCGTTCGGGCTCTCGCAGATTCTGGGTGTCGCTGCTCAGCGTGCGATCACAGACATGCGCAAGCGCGTTCAGGCGCACGTGATGCGGTTGCCCGTCCGCTATTTCGACTCCACCCAGACCGGCGTCCTGATCTCACGCATCATGTCGGACGCCGACGGCATCCGAAACCTGGTCGGCACGGGTCTCGTGCAGCTCGTTGGGGGTTTCGTGACCGCGCTGATGGGCATGGGCGTCCTTTTCTGGCTCAACTGGCATCTGACGACGATCACGCTGATCGTTCTGGGCATCTTTGGCGGCGGGATGGCCTATGCCTTCCGCACGCTGCGACCGCTGTTTCGTGAGCGGGGACGAATCAACGCCGAAGTGACGGGTCGTCTGACCGAATCGCTGGGTGGCATCCGCATCGTGAAGTCGTACACGGCCGAAAAGCGTGAGGAAATCGTCTTCACCAAAGGCGCCCATCGTCTCTTTCGCAACATTGCCAAGTCGATGACGGGCGTGTCGGCGACGACGGCCGGTAGCACGGTGGTGGTCGGCATGATTGGCGTGCTGATGATCTGGCTGGGCGGCCGGGCGATCATCGCAGGTGAGATGACCCTGGGCGACCTCATCATGTACATCTTCTTCATTGGTCTGGTCGCCGCGCCCCTTGTGTCGATCGCGTCGATTGGCACGCAGGTAACCGAGGCGTTTGCCGGCCTCGATCGCATCCGCGAGATTCTGGACATGCGCACCGAGACCGACGAGGACGCGCAGCGGCAGTCGCTCGACCGTCTGCGTGGCCATGTCGCGTTTGAAGACGTGTGGTTTGAATACAACCCGGGCCAGCCTGTACTTCGCGGGGTCTCTTTTGAATCTGCTCCTGGAACCACGACGGCTCTTGTGGGGTCGAGTGGATCCGGTAAGAGCACGCTCATCAGTCTGGTGATGGCCTTCAATCGCCCCACCGCCGGGCGCGTGCTCGTGGATGGGCGGGACCTCGCAGATCTGAAGCTGATGGATTACCGCGAGCAGCTCGCATCCGTGCTGCAGGACAATTTCCTGTTCGACGGGACGATCGCTGACAACGTCGGCTACGCCAGACCAGGCGCAACGCTCGACGAGATCAAGGACGCGTGTCGCGTGGCGCACTGCGACGAGTTCATCAAGCAGTTTGCTGAGGGATATCAGACGATCGTCGGTGAGCGTGGCATCAAACTCTCGGGAGGACAGCGGCAGCGTGTGTCCATCGCGCGTGCGATTCTCGCCAATCCGCGGATCCTCATCCTTGACGAGGCAACGTCCAGCCTCGACAGCGAAAGCGAACAGATGATCCAGGATGGCTTGCGCCAGCTGCGTTCAGGCCGGACGACATTCGTCATCGCGCATCGGTTATCGACGATTCGGAGCGCCGATCAGATCCTGGTGCTCGAGGCAGGAGAAATCGTCGAGCGCGGCACGCACGCTCAACTGCTGGCACTCAAAGGGCGCTATGCCCAGCTCTACGACAAGCAGTATCGTTTCGAGGCCGACCGGTTCATCAATCCCGGCGAGGACTTCACACCGGAACCCGTGAAGCCAGTCGTTGCGCCGAAGGTTGGCACGGCGATTTAAGAGACGCGACAGGCTCTGGGCTTTAGTCTTTAGGCTCTAGTAAGAACTCTATTGGGTCAGGAGATCGTGATGGCGACAGCGCACGAAGTGGATTTTCGAATTCTGGGTGGCGAGATGCAGTTCGTCGAGGTTGAGCTCGATCCAGGCGAGAGTGTCGTCGCCGAAGCGGGCTCGATGATGTTCATGACGAACGGCATCCAGATGGAAACGATCTTCGGCGACGGGAGCCAGTCTCAGCGGTCCGGCGTAATGGGCGCGCTGATGGGTGCGGGCAAACGGCTGATCACGGGTGAAAGTTTGTTCATGACCGTGTTCACCAACGGTGGATCGGGCAAGCAACAGGTCGCGTTCGCCGCACCGTACCCTGGAAAGATCCTGGCGATGGATCTCAAACAGCTCGGTGGCGAGCTCATCTGTCAGAAGGACTCGTTCCTGTGCGCGGCGAAAGGCGTGTCGATCGGGATCGCGTTTCAACGAAAGATCGGCGTGGGGTTGTTTGGCGGCGAGGGCTTCATCATGCAGCGCCTGCAGGGCGACGGTCACGCGTTCGTGCACGCCGGCGGCACGGTGCACGGCCTGGAGTTGCGTTCGGGAGAAACGTTGCGGGTGGACACGGGATGCCTCGTGGCGCTGCAGCCGTCTGTTGGCTACGACATTCAGTTCGTCGGCAAGGTCAAGACGGCGCTCTTCGGCGGAGAAGGTTTGTTCTTCGCCTCGCTGACAGGGCCCGGTCGCGTGTGGCTCCAGTCATTGCCCTTCAGCCGCATGGCCGACCGTATCTACAAAGCCGCTCCCGCCGCGGGTGGCAGCCGACGCGAGGGCGGGTCGATTCTTGGCGGGCTGGGCGATCTGCTCGACGGCGACTCGTAGGAGTAATCGAGCCTAAAGCCCAAAGCCCAGAGCCGACAGCGGTTCGTCTACCTGGTTGCGAACCGAGGATCGAGCACGACTTCCCAGAAAGCGTAGTGCGCGGATATGAGCAGAAGGGCGGCAATGATCGTCGTCTTTCTGTCCTGCGCGCAGGTCCACGTAAGCGCATAGATGGCAGGAAAGACTGCTACGACCAGATCGATGCCTCCGCCGATGCCGTCGAAAGGCCAGCGGTAGACCAGAAACAAGATAGAAGGCGGCAGGTACCAGAGCAGCGCGCGTACCTCGAGCGCAGCGTGTCTGGACACTGACAAGGCCACCGCGATGAGAGGCACCCCGACGATCCACGCGCTCATCAACACGTCGCGTGCTCCGGTCGGGCTCAGAAGCGCGGCGGCCATGCGTCCAGCTCGGAGCTCGTGATTGAAGAGCGGTCGCCACGAATTGATCACCGTCGGCCCAGGGTCGGCGCTGAGAGACAGATTCATCCCCAGCATGTAGATCGCAACCCACCCAAGATAGGCGAGGGTGCCCCAGGCGACGACGCGCGTGACGCGATTGATCCGCTCACGCCATGTCCCTTGTGCTCCCAGCGTTGCGAGCCATGCTCCCGCAAGACCCACAAGCCCCGAACCATGCAGCGCTGCGCCAAGTCCTGCGCATGCACTTGCGGCGCTCAGTCGCCGGGTATCGCCTCGGAGACCGCGAACAAGCAGCGGAAAGGTCGCAAGATTCAGGGAGAGATACCCGAACTCCCGCCATCCAAAGTAGAGAAGGGCGGCCGGTGCGAGGAGGGCGAGCCCCAGATACCTGACGACGACGGCCGACCAGCGTTCGAGAGCGCCGATCACGAGCGCCAGTGCGACGAACCACAAGGTGGCGCCACGAGCCACGGCAGCCAGCGTGTGAGCTGGCGCGGCCTCGCCAGGCCCGAACTGTGGGTACAGCGTCAGCAAGATCGCGTTTGTCAGATGCTTCTCGAACCGAATGCGACCCGCGAACCAGTGTTCGAAATCAGCGCGGCTCCTCTCGTGGTCGGCCGAGCCTCCCATCGTGATGAATGACGGTTCGAAGGGATACGCAAGCGCGATGATGGCGAGGGCAATCAGTGCCGCGACGGCGATGTTGCGTCTGCGACGTTCATTGGCACCGCCGGCAGCCCACAGCAACACGCTGCCCCCAAGGGCAAGCCAGACGCTGCGCTGCAATTGCACGAGCCGTGACGGTGTATCGATGAGGGCGTCGATGCGATACCAGGGAACGTCGCGCCCTTCTGGCGCAAACGCGTCGCGATCGATATAGCCCGTATCCTCGACGGCAGGATTCTCGACGAGGGATTGAATGTTCGCTCGAGAGGCGTCACTGAGGTCGTAGCGCCAGGTTCCGGATGATGCGTCGATGAGCTCGCCGTTGCGCAGGCCGTGACGACTCTCGAGCGCACCACGAGCTTCGGCACTCAATGCGTCCTGCCATTGCACATGGACCCGTGGATCGACGATCGGATCCACGACCGCCAGATGCACCAGCGCCAGGAGCGGGATCAACGCCGCGCCAAACGCGACCCAGATCAGAGAACGCCGCACGCCGGGGATCGTACCCCAAGGCACACGTCCTCCCGTGCACGAAACACCTGAGCTACGATGACGGTCGCGAGCCTAGAGCCAAGTGCCTGAAGCCGAGAGCCCAGAAGATGATTTGCATAGAGATCCAATCCCCCGGTGGCCCTGAGGTGCTGCAGCCGACCACACGCGAGGATCCGGTGGCAGGCGCAGGCGAGATTCTCATTCGAGTCGAGGCGGCTGGCGTCAACAGGCCTGACGTGTTGCAGCGCCGTGGACGATATCCCGTGCCTCCTGGCGCAAGCGACATTCCAGGCCTGGAAGTCGCCGGCACTGTCGCTGCTCTTGGTCATGGCGTGGAAGGGTGGCGGGTTGGCGATCGCGTGTGCGCACTGGTCGCCGGTGGGGGATATGCCACGCTTTGCGTGGCGCCAGCTCCACAGTGCCTTCCGGTGCCAGCCGTGCTCGACGTTGTCAGCGCGGGCGCATTGCCGGAAACGTTCTTCACCGTCTGGACCAACGTGTTCGATCGTGGCCGGCTGCGTGCTGGTGAGACGGCTCTCTTTCATGGCGGTTCGAGCGGGATCGGCACCACGGCGATCCAGCTTGCTGTTGCGCGCGGTGCGCGAGCGTTCGTGACAGCGGGATCCGACGAGAAGTGCCGTGCATGCGAGGCTCTCGGCGCCGAGCGGGCGATCAACTACAAGCGGGACGACTTTGCCGAGGTCATCAAGACCCTGACCAATGGTCGCGGCGTGGACCTGATTCTGGACATGGTGGGCGGCGAGTATCTGGCCCGCAACATCGCGTCGCTGGCTTCCGGCGGACGTCTCGTCGAGATTGGTTTCATGGGAGGTTCCGGTTCAGCGGCCCTGGATCTTGGCGAGGTCATGAGACGGAGGTTGACCATCACGGGATCGACCTTGCGCCCTCGCTCGGTCGAGGAAAAAGGAGCGATTGCTGCCGACCTCAGGCGTGAGGTGTGGCCGTTGCTCGAGCGGGGACTCGTGAAGCCGGTGGTCTTTCGTACCTTCCCGCTGGCCGAGGCCGCGGCCGCGCATCGGATGATGGAATCGAGCGAGCATGTCGGAAAGATCGTTTTGATCCCCTAGTGATATCCTTCGATGTTTGCCCGACCGGGCAGCACACCTCAGCAGGAGTTGCATATGACACGCAAGGGATTTCTCGTGCTCGTGGCCATCACGGCACTAGCCGGCTGCTCGCGTCCGACCCCGGAGCAGCAGTTTGTCAACGACGCGGCTCAAGCGATGGGCGGAGCCGAGCGCATCGGCGCGGTGAAGACGCTGGTCATTGAAGGCGGAGGCACGCAGTTCAACATCGGGCAGGATCTGGTGCCCGGAGCATCGGGACAGACGTTTACGGTCACGGGCTACAAGCGTGCGGTTGATGTGCAGGGCGGCCGTGCCCGCACCGAGCTGACGCGCCAGCCGAACTTCACGTTCTTCCAGGGACCGGCAGCCCAGAAGCAGGTTGCTGGTCTCGACGGCGCCATCGGGTACAACGTCGCACCAAACGGCACCGCGACCCGTGTTCCCGATCTGGCGGCGGCTGATCGTCGCACCGAGTTCCTGCATCACCCGCTGACGGCCGTGCGTGCCGCACTCGACCCGATGGCTCGCCTGGCCAATCCACGGACCGAAGGCGCAGAGTCACTTCTGGACGTGACGACTGCGAGCGGCCAGGCCTTCACGCTTGCCATCGACAGCACCACCAAGCTGCCGAGCCGCGTTGTAACCACCGCCGACAACACCAATCTGGGTGACGTGGCGATCTCGACGACGTTCGCCGGTTATCAGGCGGCCGGGGGCCTCCAGCTCCCGTCGGATTTGACGACGAAGACCGATGACTTCACCACGCAGCAGATCAAGGTCTCTTCCCAGACCGTGGATGGCGACACGGGCGATCTGGCCGCACCTGCCGCGGCGGCGTCAGCGCCTGCCGTCTCGGGACCGCCACCGGTCACGGTTGCGGAGGAGGTACTTGCTCCCGGCATCTGGTACCTCGCGGGCGGGTCGCACAACAGCGTGCTCGTCGAATTCTCCGATCACCTGATGCTCATCGAAACGCCGCTGAACGATGCACGAGCGCTCGCGGTGATTGCGAAGGCACGCGAGCTCGTCCCGGGCAAGCCACTCACGCAGCTCGTGAACAGCCACCATCACTTCGACCATTCCGGTGGCGTGCGCGCCGCTATATCTGAAGGCCTCACTGTCATCACACACCAGGGGAACGCGGCGTTCTACGAGGAGATGGCGAAGCGGCCCCACACGATTGTGCCGGACGCGCTGGCGAAGAACGCCAAGCCGCTGACGGTCGAGGGCGTCGCTGACGAGCGGACCATCACCGACGGGAAGATGACCGTGAATCTCTATCCGGTGACGACCGCACATTCCCAGACGATGCTGGTCGCGTACTTCCCGACGCAGCGGATCCTTGTTGAAGCGGACGTGTATACGCCGGGTGCTGCGGTCTTCATGTATGCCGCGGATTTCATGGCGCAGCTGAAGCCGCGCAACCTGCGGATCGATCGCATCGCGCCGCTGCACGGCAAGGTTGCCCCATACGCGCAGTTCGTGAAAGACGCGTCAGCCCCGCCGCCCGCGACGAACTAACCACGAAGGCACGAAGTTCTCAACCACGAAGGCTCGAAGTTCCACGAAGGAATATTTTGATCCTTCGTGATCTTCGTCTCTTCGTGGTTCCTACTGAGATTTCCAGCTCGTTGGAACGTCGATGTAGGAACGATCGAGGTCTGATGTCCCCGGGCAGCCGAGCAGCTTCAGGGTTCGGGTGTAGTCGCTCTTGAGGATCTCGATCGCGCGGGCGACGCCGGCGCCTCCGCCAGCCCCCAGACCGTACGCATACGCGCGGCCGACAAGGACTGCGCGGGCGCCAAGACAGATCGCCTTGGCGACGTCACCGCCTCGTCTCACGCCGCCGTCCATCAGCACTTCAGTTCTTCCCTGAACCGCCGCGACCACTTCGGGAAGCGCGCGCAGTGTGGACGAGACGGTGTCGAGCTGTCTCGCACCGTGGTTCGAGACCACGACTGCCGAAGCGCCTTCATCCACGGCCCGTCTCGCGTCGTCTCCGGTCAACACGCCCTTGATGATGATGGGACCGCCCCAGGCCTCGCGAATCCATCCCATGTCGTCCCAGGTGACCGTTGTCTGTTCAAGCGCGACGGTGATGTCGGCGTAGGGAAAGGGCTGGCCGGTTTCCGGTGGGACGACGTTCGGGAACTTCATCAGGCCACCGTCACCCAAGGTGTCGAGCAGCCAGCCCGGACGTGCCAGGAACTGCCACAGGTGCTGAAACATTCCCGGCGTGCGAGCGAGGAGCTCTTTGGTGCCGTTTCGTACGTCGCGTTCGCGAAGCCCGGCCACGGGAGTATCGATGGTAACGACGAGCGCGGAGAATCCAGCAGCTTTCGCGCGTGCGATGGCCGCTCTGGCTGCGTCGCGGCCGCCAACAAGGTAGAGCTGATACCACGCGGGACCGCTGGTGGCGCGTTTGACGTCTTCGAGCCGGCAGCCCGAGAGTGTCGAGAGGATGTAGATCGTTCCCGCAAGGCCAGCCTGCTGCGCCGCAACCTCTTCGCCGCGCGGATAGAACATTCGGCTGCTGCCAACCGGCGCCAGCAGGATTGGCATGCTCACGGGCATGCCGAGAACGGTTGTGCCGAGCTCGCACTGGGGGATGGCGACCGCGCACCGTGGTCTGAACGTCACGGTGTCGAACACGCGTGTGTTCTCGGCGAGCGTGACTTCACCGTCGGCCCCTCCATCGATGTAGTCAAACACCGCCCGAGGCAGGCGGCGCTCGGCGAGCCGTCTCAGGTCGCTGATATTGACGACATTGGGTGGAGCGACAGACGCCATAGTGAAGCAGGACGGATGACTATCCTGCGAGGACGACGGTTCGTGTGCTGCTGTGCGTGCGGACCACGTCGGACGTGAGCTGCTTGCTCAGATAGACCTTGGATTCGCGATTGCTCTTCGGATGCGCCTCGTACTTCACCACGTCGAACTCGAGGTGGTCGAGCGTACTGCGCATGTCGTAGTAGCGGTTCTTGGTCTTGACCACCACCTCATGGAAGCCGGACGCCAGCGCCCATACTTCCGACTCTTCGGTCAAAGCTCTGAACTGGCCCTGGCCGCGCCAGTCTCGGCGCGTGCCGCCAATCCAGCTGTAGAGCACCTTCCGTCCGTCGAACCTGACGCAGTCTCTCAGGCGGCCGACGAGATCCCGCAGCTTGGGTTCGGCCTCGACCGCCCGCAGCTCGTGGACCACTTTGAACGCCACCGGTACCACCGTCCCGGCGTCGTCGCCGAGCCTGGCTTCGGCCATCAGGATCAGGAACTCCCGATCCTGAAGACGATTGGTGATCTCCGCGGCAGTCTTCTTGCGCGGAAACTCGCCGAAGAATTCTTCGATGTACTGGATTTCGAGCGCGCCGGTCTCGAGTGGGTACTGCTTGATCAGATATTCCAAGGGGTCTCTGCGCCACGAAGCATATCGAATTCGCCGCTCTTATTCCAAGAAAGGCCAACAGGTTCAGGCGTTCACGTGTTCGTACGACAGGTTGGGTGTGAGCCACCGTTCGACCTCGGCGAGGCTCATCCCCTTGCGTGTCGCGTAGTCGGCGATCTGATCTTTGCCGACAGGTCCGACGGTGAAGTAACGCGCTTCCGGATGGGCGAAGTAGAGGCCGCTGACTGACGCGGCGGGCGACATCGCGCAGCTGTCCGTGAGCGTGATGCCCGCCCGTCCGGCGCCAAGCAGCTCAAACAGTTTGACCTTCTCGCTGTGGTCCGGGCAGGCCGGGTAGCCGAAGGCGGGCCTGATACCCCGGTAGCGTTCCGCGGCGAGGTCTTCGCTGCTGAGCTGCTCGCCGTTCCCATAGCCCCAGTCGCGCCGCGCGCGCGCATGCAGGTACTCGGCAAAGGCTTCCGCCAGTCGATCGGCAAGCGCTTTGACCATGATGGCGTGATAGTCGTCGTGGTCCCGTTCGAACCCGGCCACGAGGGCGTCCACGCCATGACCGGCGGTGACGGCGAACGCTCCGATGAAATCCTGGACGCCGCTCTCGAGTGGCGCGATGTAGTCGGCCAGCGACAAGTGAGGCGTGCCCGCAGACACCTCTTCCTGCTGCCGCAGCATGTTGAAACGCAGCAGTTCTTCCCCGAGTCCAGAGCCCCGAGCCCCGAGCCCCGGCTGATACACCACAACGTCATCGCCGGTCGAGTTCGCCGGCCAGAAGCCGTAGACCCCGCGAGGCGTGATGAGCCGATCGGCGACGATGCGATCGAGCAGCGCACGGGCTTCGGCGTAGAGCTCGCGGGCCGCAGCGCCATGGCCCGGGTGGTCGAGGATGGCCGGGAAGCGTCCCTTCAATTCCCACGCGGCGAAGAAGAACGTCCAGTCGATGTACGGCACCAGATCCTCGAGACGCACATCGTCCAGCAGTCGAACACCGGTGAATGCGGGCGTCGCGACGGTGTCCGCGTTCCAGGTCAACGCGGGCCGGTTCGCCTGCGGGCCAGGCCACGGTCGCAGCGGCTTGCGTTTCAGGCTCGCGTGCTGCTGGCGAATCCGATCCTGCTCAGTGCGATTGGCGGCAACGAACGGCGGCTTCTGCGTGGGGCTCAACAGACTCGAGACCACATCCACGGCGCGCGAGGCGTCGAGGACGTGGACAACAGCCTCGCTGAACTCCGGTGCGATCTTGACCGCCGTGTGTTGACGGCTGGTGGTTGCGCCACCGATGAGCAAGGGAATCGTGAAGCCACGACGGGACATCTCGCGCGCAATGAAGACCATTTCGTCGAGCGACGGCGTGATCAGTCCACTGAGCCCGATCAGATCGGCCTTTTCGTTGATTGCGGTCTGGAGAATGCGATCCATCGGAACCATGACGCCGAGATCGACGATCTCGTAGTTGTTGCAGCCGAGAACGACACCCACGATGTTCTTGCCGATGTCGTGCACGTCACCTTTCACGGTTGCGAGGACGATTTTTCCGGGAGACTGCGCGGTCGCGCCGGATATCCGTTTCTCTTCCTCCATGAAAGGCAGAAGGTAGGCCACCGCCTTCTTCATGGCCCGGGCGCTCTTCACGACCTGAGGCAAAAACATCTTGCCCGCGCCGAAGAGGTCACCCACGACCTTCATGCCGTTCATGAGTGGACCCTCGATGACGTCGAGCGGGCGGGCTAGTTTGAGACGCGCTTCCTCGACGTCCTGCTCGATGAAGTCCACGACGCCGCGTACGAGCGCGTGAGACAGGCGTTCCTCCACCGGCGCATTACGCCAGCTGAGGTCGTGCTCCTGTCTGGCGCCCGCGCCCTTGACGGTCTCGGCCAGGTGGACGAGTCGTTCAGTGGCATCAGGACGCCGGTTGAAAATGACGTCCTCGACGTGCTCGAGCAGCACTGGCGGGATGTCCTCGTACACCACCAGCTGTCCGGCGTTGACGATGCCCATGTCGAGGCCCGCTTTGACGGCGTGATACAGGAACGCCGAGTGGATCGCCTCGCGGACCACGTCGTTGCCGCGGAATGAGAACGACAGGTTGCTGACTCCGCCGCTGACCTTCGCGCCCGGGCACGTCGCTTTGATGATGCGCGTGGCCTCGATGAAGTTCACGCCGTATTCGTTGTGTTCTTCGAGGCCCGTGGCAATGGCCAGGATGTTCGGGTCGAAGATGATGTCAAGCGGGTCGAACCCGGCCTTGTCCAGCAGCAGGCGGTAGGCCCGCTGGCAGATCTCGACCTTTCGCCGGATCGTGTCGGCCTGTCCCGTTTCGTCGAACGCCATCACCACGACTGCCGCGCCGTAGCGCCGGACCAGGCGAGCCTTGTGCAGAAAATCGGCTTCGCCCTCTTTCAGGCTGATTGAGTTGACGATGGGCTTGCCCTGGACGCATTTGAGTCCGGCCTCAATCACCGACCACTTCGAACTGTCCACCATGATCGGCAGCCTGGCGATCTCGGGTTCCGTGGCGATGACATTGAGGAACGTCGTCATGGCCGCTTCGGAGTCGAGCATGCCTTCATCCATGTTGACGTCCAGGATGTTGGCGCCGCCGCGTACCTGCCCGAGGGCGACATCGGCCGCTTCAGCAAACTGGCCCGATGTGATCAGGCGTGCGAAGCGCTTGGAGCCCGTGACATTCGTGCGCTCGCCGACCATGATGAAGTTGCTGTCGGGGCGAACGGCGAGTGTTTCGAGGCCGGAGAACTGCGTGAATCGTTCGGGTCGTTCGGAACGTTCGGAACGTTCGGGTCGTTCGTGTGGTGCGACTCGTTCAATCGCATCGCCGACAGCCCGGATGTGATCGGGCGTCGTGCCGCAACAGCCTCCCAGAATGTTCACGAAGCCGGACTCGGCGAAATCGCGGAGCAGGCGTGCCGTGTCGGCGGGCTGTTCGTCGTACTCGCCGAAGGCGTTCGGCAGGCCGGCGTTGGGGTAGGCCGTGACGTAGCACTCGGCGATGCGGGAGAGCTCGGCGAGGTACGGGCGCATCTGTTCGGCGCCGAGCGCGCAGTTGAGGCCGACGCTGAATGGCCGGGCATGCCTGATGGACGTGTAGAAGGCATCGATCATCTGACCGGACAGCGTGCGTCCGCTCCGGTCCGTGATCGTCGCCGAGAGCATCAGCGGCAATTCCACGCCGCGCTCTTCGAAAATCTCGAGGATGGCCACGATGGCGGCCTTGGCGTTCAGCGTGTCGAAGATGGTTTCGAGCAGCAGCAGGTCGGCACCGCCGTCGATGAGGCCCCGCACCTGCTCGCGATACGCCTCCCGCACCTGGTCGAACGTGACCGCGCGCGCGGCCGGGTTGTCTACGTCAGGTGAAATCGAGAGCGTCCGGTTGGTCGGTCCCATTGCACCGGCGACGAACCTGGGCCGATCGGGCGTGCGCGCCGTCCACTCGTCGGCAGCAGCCTTCGCGACGCGAGTCCCTTCGAGGTTGAGCTCGTAGGCCAGTGCTTCGAGGCCATAGTCGGCCTGTGCAATCGCGGTGCTGCTGAACGTGTTGGTTTCAAGGATGTCGGCGCCGGCAGCCAGATACTCCCGATGAATGCCTCCAATGACATCCGGGCGCGTCAACACGAGGATGTCGCCGTTGCCCTTGAGGTCGTGAGGATGCTCGCGAAACCGTTCGCCGCGGTAGTCGGCTTCGGTCAGCCTGTGCCGCTGGATCATCGTGCCCATTGCGCCATCGAGCACGAGGATGCGCGTTGCGAGCAGTTCGTGGAGACGTTCCGTGATTGTCATCCGTGTCTACACCTTGGAGTCAGAAAGCTGTTTGATGCCCGACGCGATGAGCACCACAAAGGGGTCTCCGGCATGCCGGGAGCCAACCTGCAGGCGAATATCGCGGAGGCCGGCGCCGCGCAGCAGGCGCTCGAGCGTGGATTCCGAGAAGCCGAGATGTTGATCGCCCAGCCTCGTTCGCACCCACTGCTGGTCGTGTTCACGAAGATCGAGCACGAGCAATCGGCCGCCCGGGCGAAGGATCCGTGCGACCTCGGTCAACGCCACCTCTGGGTCGGCGGCATGGTGCAGCGTCTGTGAGAGGAGCACGACATCGACCGACGCATCGTGCAAAGGAAGGCGCGCGAGGTCTCCCTTTCGAAACTCGACGTTGCCAACGTTCCGCCGGCTGGCGAGCGCCGTGGCCTGCTCGAGCATCTGATCCGATCGGTCGATGCCGTACACCGTGCGCGCCCAGCGCGCGAGCTCGAGCGTGAGATACCCCTCGCCGCACCCGACGTCAGCGACATCGAGAGGGGGAAGGAGATGGCCGAGCGCCCGCGCCCATGCTGCCCAACTCCGGCCGGGAACGAGCTGGCGGGAATCACCGTGCGTTTCGAAGTTCTCTTTGCGGCGTCGCCGAACCTCCTGGAGGCGGGCTTCGTCCTCCCGCACCGCACGATCATCGGCCGATGAGGCGAAGTGCGCATCGAGCAGCACCCAGAGCGGCGCCCGCCCGTCGCGTCGTCCCTCGTCCGCGAGGCTGTAGTAAACGTAGCCGGCTTCCCGTTGTTCGCTGACGAGATCCGCCTCTTTCAACAGCCCCAGGTGTCTCGAAACGCCTGACTGGGCCACCCCGAGAATGCCGGTCAACTCACTGACATTGAAGCGGTCCTGCGCCAGCACCCGAAGGATTCGCAGGCGGGTGCTGTCGGCCAGCAGGCGGAAGAGGTCGGAGGCGTCCTTCACGGCCGTACAAGTCTACCACCTGGCATCCATGAATCTATATATAGTGATTACATTGTTCTGACGTAAATGTCTTAAATGAATATCGATCCGACATTTCGCGATGATCCGCGAAAGGCCTCTCTGTGGCAGGATCACCAACACCGCCACACTCTCGAATACAACTCGACGCTATTGTCACGCGCCCGTGCATCGGGCACTTGAACGAAAGGATGACCGCCCACCATGGGATCCTCAGCACTCTCTGAAGCCGCCAAGAGCATTCGCGATTGGTCGATCACCGAAGGCCGTAACCCGTCGAAGCCCGCGAACGCCGCAGACATTTTCGGCACGCGAGTGTTTGGCGAGAAGGTTCAGCAGGAACGCCTCTCGAAGACGGCGTATCGTGCCTTGCGCGCGACGATCACGCGTGGCGAGGCACTCGACCTGCCCACCGCCGATGCCGTGGCCGCGGCGCTCATGGCCTGGGCGGTCGAGCACGGCGCGACGCACTACACGCACTGGTTCCAGCCGATGACGGGCATCACCGCCGAGAAACACGACTCGTTTCTTGCGCCCTCGGCCGACGGCACCGCCATCTCCGAATTCAGAGGCAAAGAGCTCATCAAGGGCGAGCCCGATGCGTCGAGC
The DNA here is from genome assembly GCA_013140775.1 of Acidobacteriota bacterium. Taxonomy (GTDB): domain Bacteria; phylum Acidobacteriota; class Vicinamibacteria; order Vicinamibacterales; family UBA2999; genus JABFSA01. The sequence goes on from JABFSA010000175.1 coordinate 16,828, forward strand.
TTCCCGTCCGGGGGCATGCGCTCCACGTTCGAGGCGCGCGGCTACACGGCCTGGGATCCCACGAGCCCGCCATGGCTGCACATGCATCGCAACGGTGTCACGCTCGTCATCCCGACGGCGTTCGTGAGCTGGACCGGTGAGGCGCTCGACAAGAAGACGCCGCTCCTGCGCTCGATGGAGGCCGTCTCGAAGCAGGCCGTGCGCGTCCTGAAGCTGTTCGGTTCAACCGCTGAGCGCGTGTTCGCGACCTGCGGTCCGGAGCAGGAATACTTCCTCATCGACCGCAACTTCTACTTCGCGCGTCCCGACCTCATCAACGCGGGCCGTACCCTCTTCGGCGCCAAGCCACCCAAGGGCCAGGAGCTCGAGGATCAGTACTTCGGAACGATTCCTGAGCGCGTCCTGGCGTGTATGGCCGAGGCCGAGGAAGAGCTGTTCAGGGTCGGCGTGCCGGTGAAGACGCGCCACAACGAGGTCGCGCCGAGCCAGTACGAGATCGCGCCGGTGTTCGAGAACGCGAACGTCGCCGTCGATCACCAGATGATGACGATGGAGACGTTGAAGCGGGTGGCGCCACGCTACGGCCTGGAATGCCTGCTGCACGAGAAGCCGTTTGCCGGGGTCAACGGATCAGGCAAACACAACAACTGGTCGCTGTCGGACGAGTTCGGCAACAACCTGCTCGGTCCCGGCGCGACGCCGCACGACAACATGCAGTTCCTGGTGTTCTGCGCGGCCGTGATTCGCGCGGTCGATCGGTGGCAGGGCGTGCTGCGCGCGAGCATTGCGAGCGCGGGCAATGATCACCGGCTCGGCGCCAACGAAGCGCCGCCAGCGATTCTGTCGATCTTCCTTGGCGATCAGCTCACCGACATCTTCGAGCAGATCGAAAAGGGCCCCGCCAAGTCCACCAAGCAGGGTGGGACCCTCGACGTGGGTGTGAGCGTGCTGCCGAAGCTCCCGCGTGACGCCGGCGACCGGAACCGCACGAGCCCGTTTGCCTTCACCGGCAACAAGTTCGAGTTCCGTGCGGTCTCGTCCGGCCAGAACATCTCGTTCCCGAACACCGTGCTCAACGCGGCGATGGCGGATGCGCTCGACTCGGTGGCCGTCGAGCTCGAAGCGGCGCTGGCGAAGGGCGAGGAGCTCAACAAGGCAGTCTCCAAGCTCCTGACGAAGATCATCAAGGAACACAAGCGGATTATCTTCAACGGGAACGGTTATTCCGCGGAGTGGGCGAAAGAGGCAGGGAAGCGGAAGCTGCTCAACCTCAAGAACACTGTCGATGCTCTTCCTCAGCTTGTCACGAAGGAAGCCGTCAAGCTCTTCGACAAGTACAAGATCCTCAACGAGCGCGAAATGCACGCGCGCTACGAGATCTTCCTGGAGAACTACAACAAGACCATCAATATCGAAGGCAACCTGATGGTCCTGATGGCGAACCGTTACATCCTGCCGGCGGCGCTCGACTACCAGAAGCAGCTGGCGCAGAGCGTGTCCGCCGTGCGGTCGGCGGGCGGCTCGACGGTCCAGGCGAAAAAACTGCTCACCGGCTATACGAAACTGGTGGATAAATTGCGCGTCCAGACGGATCTGCTGGCCAAGGTGCTCGACCACAGCAGCAGCGCGTCGGCGTTCGCCCACGCCAAGTACATGCGGGACAAGATCGTCCCCGCCATGGAAAACCTTCGGGTGACTGGCGATTCGATTGAGGAACTGACGCCGCACGGCGCCTGGCCGCTGCCGACGTACCGCGAAATGCTCTTCGTGAAGTAACGACACCCTCCTTTCTCTCGTTTCGAACAGGGGTGGGCCCGATACGTCGGACCCGCCCCTGGCGATACCCCGCACCAGTGAAAAACTGGTACTTATCCTGCAACACGACATCCCGACCTTGGCTGCGTCTCAGATTGGCGTGAGCCGATGGCCGCATTTCTACGGCCAGTTGATTACAACGATCCAAAATCTCGTGCACTCTGCCTGGGCTCCTCCGGCTTCACGAACTTACCGGCGGTCACTCGACCGCCCACGAGTCCAGACTGTGGCGCGTCGGTGCAACGGCAGAGGTAACCGACTTACGTAGGACGCTATGGGTATTCTCGAAAAGCTTCGCCCTTCGCCCCGATGGAAACACACGGACCCGACGGTCCGTGTCTCCGCGATTTATGAGCTTGGCCCGGACGAGTCCGACGTGCTTCACGCACTCGGCCGCGAAGACGGCGAGGCACGCGTTCGTCGCGCGGCGGCCGCACGGATCGACGACGTGACGGTGCTGAGCGATATCGCCAGAACCGATCCGGACGAAGACGTGCGAAACGAGGCGGTGAGGGGGTTGGCGGGCATTGCCGCCGAAGCGGACAGCCCAGCCCAGGCCATGGATGCGGCGCGTCAGCTGCTGAGTCTCGGCCGGACGAAGGAAGTCGTCCTTCTTGCCCGCCAGAGTTCGAGCGCCGACGTCCGCGGAGCGATCGTTGACGCGCTGGACGACCCGCGTTCGCTCGGTTCGGTGAGCCGCCACGCGCTCGACGGTGGGTCGCGGCTCCGTGCGTTGGGGCGGATCAACGACGCCGAGGAGCTTCTGAACGTGGCGGTCAAGGCAGAGCACACCGACGTGGCGGTGGCCGCGTTGGAGCGCCTCACTGACCAGGCCGCAATCGCCGCGGTGTCGCAGCGGGCACGTAACAAGGTGGCCGGGCGCAGGGCGAAAGCGCGTTTGCGGCTGCTCGAAGAGGCGGCTCAGTCGGTTGTGGCCGAGGTGCGCATGAGCACCGAGGACCGCCAGCGCGCCATGGACCTCCTGCATCGTGCCGAATCCCTGGTTGTCGTCTCGGAACCCGAGGAAGCCCGCGAGGCGCTGGCC
>JABFSA010000008.1 GCA_013140775.1 Acidobacteriota bacterium
CATCGGCACTGACAAACCGCCGCTGGAGTCGCAGTTGATGATCTCGCCGCGGTACTGCTCTGCGAGTGACAGACCGAGCGCACTCTTTCCTGAGGCAGTTGGCCCGAGCACCGCCACGACAACCGGACGCATTGCCTGATGGTATCGCGCACCCCGTGGAGATCAGAGAGGCGGAGGCGCTACCACGCCACGTGGGCGAAGGTGTAGGCGACGAGCACGGTGAGCACAATGAGGAGCCCGAGTTGCTGCACTCTGGTCGGCATCAATTTGGCGGTTCCTCGTTGTAATAGAACGTCACGGTGAACAGGGCCTTATCCGAAGGGTACTCAGGCGGAAGCGGCGCCGTCGGATTGGACGACATGATGGCGCCATAGGCGGCGTTGTTAAAGGCGTCCACAGACGACGGCTGCACGACGGCAACGTCGGTGATAGCCCCGCTGCGATGAATGTTGAACTGAAGCACGACGTGCCCGCTCATGACCATCGCCGCCTGCGGCACAAACCAGTTTCGCCGCACCTGCGCGACAAAGCGGCGGAGCCACGGTCCAAACTCCACGCCTTTCGTGTCGAACTGAATGGTCGCGCCCGGGCGATCGGTTCCGCCTTGCGGATTGTTGAATGTCTCGTTCTGGACGTATCGCTGCAGATTGCGCAGCGCGTCGCCTAACGAACCACTGGCCGGCGCCGGAGGGGTCGTTGGAGGCCGACGGAAGCCCGTGTCAGCCTGAGGCAGGTTGCGCGCCACTTCGGTCTCGGGTTCCGGCTTCGGTGGCGCCTCCGCGCCGCGCGCAGCCTCGGCTTCCGCTGCTTCGGTGTCAGCGCGCTCAGACGAATTGCCCAGGGAATACGGCAACGGATTCTCTGGAGTTCTGGGGACCTGCGGCGCCTGTGCCTGGCGGTCGAGATCCGACAACTCCGCGCGCTCCGGGGGCCGGACGGCCTGCATGTCGATGCGAGGCTGCACGAACACGAGCCGACGGGAGGCCGCCTCCCGCTGCCGCTCGAGCTCTGCTTGACGGCGCTCCAGTTCCTCAGGGGTCGGTTGGAAGATGGGTAATTGCGGGCCGATGATCAGCGCCACTGCCAGCAGCGTATGGACGACGACCGACAGCGTCACGCCGTCACGCCTCGAAATGGCGCTGCCGACGACGTTCTCGTCCTGATAGCGATCGTCGAGGTCGAAGTGAATCAAAGGCCTGTGGGGCGATTATGAGGCTAGCCAGTAGCTGGTAGCTAGTAGCTAGTGGAAAGACGGGACAGGCCCCCGAAAATACTTCGTACTGGCCACCAGCGACCGGCTACCGGCTACCAGTTACCGTCTCACACCCGTGTAGAGATAGACGATGCCGAAGGTCAGAGGGTCTGCGCGCACCTCGGAAAACCCGGCACGCTCGAGAATCGCCATGAACTCGGCCGGGGGCGGAAACGCGCCGACCGACGCGGGCAGGTATGAATACGCCGCGGAATGGCCAGAGACCATGCGTCCAACGGCGGGCAGCAGATGCTTGAAATACCAGAGATACAGCGTACTTACGCCCCAGATGCGGGGAACGCCGAACTCCAGAATCGCGAGACGGCCGCCGGTGCGCAGCGCACGCGCCATTTCGGCGCAGGCAATCTCGGGACGCTGAACGTTGCGAATGCCAAAAGCGACGGTGGCGGCGTCCACGCTGTTGTCGGTGACCGGTAAGCGGGTTGCGTCACCGCGCAAGAGCGTCACGCGTCCCGCCTGCCCGGCTGCGATCGTCTTCCGCCAGCCAATCGAGAGCATCGCTCCCGCGAAGTCCACACCGATGACTCTCGCAGCCGACACCGCCTGCAGCGCCACGTCGGCGGTTCCGGTGCAGACGTCCAGGAGCGTCTCCCGTCCGGTGAGTTGCAGCGAACGAATCGCGCGCGCGCGCCAGCGCCGATCGATGCCGGCGCTCAGCACACGATTCAGCAGGTCGTAGCGAGGGGCAATCGCATCGAACATGCCCGAGATGCGATCGGGCGCCTTGTCAGGAGCAGCGGTGGTCATTCGATAACGAGCGCCAGCGCTGTGATCGCAAAGTAGACAATGCCGACGTAGCCGTTCAGGTCGAAGGCCAGCTTGACCTTCGACAGATCGTGCTCGTGCACCAGGGACTGTTCGTATGCGAGCAGGCATGCCACGACGAGCACACCTGCCAGATAGAGTGGCGGAAGAGTCGCGGCGCGCCACAGCGCCGCCATCACCAGGACCGTCGCCACGTGCATGACGCGTGACATGCGGATCGCATTCCTCACGCCGAATCGAGCCGGGATCGACTGCAGACCTTGGCGTGTATCGAAGACCACATCCTGACACGCGTACAGGATGTCGAATCCCCCGACCCACAACCCGATCGCCAGACCAAGCAACCAGGGCTCGATCCCCCCACGCCCTCCTGCCGCAATCCATCCCCCGACCGGCGCGACCGCCATGGCGAGGCCCAGGAACAGCTGCGTGTATGCCGTGTAGCGCTTGGCCAGCGAGTACCAGAACACGACAGCGAGCGCGACCGGTGACAACGCCAAACACAGGGTGCTGAGTTGCGCGGCCCCAAACACAAAGACCACGGACGAGACGGCAACGAAGACCGCTGCTTCGCGAAGGGACATGGCGCCGCGCGGCAGTTCCCGCATCGCCGTTCGCGGATTCAACGCGTCGTAACGGGCGTCCACGAGCCGATTGAATCCCATGGCGGCACTGCGCGCACTCACCATGCAGACGACGACCCACACGACCTGGGACCAGGCAAACGGCTGTGTCCGCCACGCGAGCAGCGCACCCGTCAGCGCAAACGGCAGCGCGAACACGGAATGGCTGAAGCGGACGAACGAGAGGTAGGTGGAGAACTTGGTCATCCTATGCGCGAGGTGCGACGTGCGATGGTGCGATAGTGCCGGAGTGCGACGGTGCGACAGGTGCGACGGCTGAATCACCAATCCACCGAATCGTGGCCGGCTCGATACCGGAGACGACATATTCTTCCACATCGGCCACGTCCTCTGGCAGGTCGATGGCGATGAGTGCCCCACGCTTTCCTGGTTCGATGCTGCCAAGCTCGTCGCCGAAACCGAGAGCACGAGCGCCTGTCAATGTCGCGCTCTGGATGAGTGTCCGGGCCGGCACGGACGGCGCAAGGCGCCGTGCAGCGGCGATCTCTGAGAACACGTTCAGATCGGCGACACTGGCGAGACTGTCGGTGCCAAACGCCACCTCTACCCCCGCCTCATAGAACAGGGCCAGCGGCGGATCGCCCACACCGACGTGCCGATTGCTGCGGGGGCACGACACGACGGTCGTGCCGAGAGATCGCAGGAGTAACAGATCCTCGCGCGAACATTGCACGCCGTGCACGGCGAGCACGCGTGAGTCCAGGAAGCCAGAATCTGCGAGATACCTCACCGGCGATGTTCCTGGCACCCGCCACTTCTCGTTCCACACGCCCAACGCGACCAGCAGTTCACGCCAGCCACCACTTCCCCGCTCGACGAGCTCAACCTCTTCCGGAGACTCGCCAAGATGAACACTCGACACGTCCGCTGGATGCGCATCGAGATCCTCGCGAATCGCTGAAAAGAGCTCCGTTGACACGGAGTACGGGGCGTGTGGCGCCAGCGCGACGCGAACATCCGCGTCGCCGCCCGATGCCATCACCGCAGTCCGTGCAGCCTGAACGCGGGCAGCCGCATCCTCGACCTTGAAGCCGAGCAGCTCGTAGAACACCCGCGCCGGCATCGAGGCTTCGCGCAACAGCGGCACGGTGACGAGCGTATTGCTGATGTCGCCGATGAGCCCGGTTCCAGCGGCGCGCGCCTCGCACAGCGCTGCGCGAGCGGCTCCAAGAATCTCCGGCGCCTGTGGATCCGGCTGCGCACGACGTGCAGCCATGATGCCGCGCACCCATTCGAGAAAGCCGTCCGCTGGAGGCACTTCCCCTCTCAGGTACGACAGCTCCAGGTGGGTGTGGGCATTCACCAGCGCCGGGAGGATCGCCACCTGACCAAGGTCCTCGGCATCGTCCCGCCTGCCAGATCCAACTTCGCCGATTCGCCCGTTTTCCAGGCAGATCCAGCCGTGACGGACAGGTTCGCCAACGACCGGGAGAATCCAGTCAGCGGCGTAGATGGTCATGCAGTGGTCGAGCCTGACAATTCCTGGGTGGGACCGTGACGTATCTACTGCGAGAGACGGAGACGCTTGCCCGCAAGACTTCGCGCGGGATACTGGCGCAGTTCAGCTGGCACCGAGGTATCGCCGTCGGCGCGCGCCGTACCCAGCGAGAGCATTCGCGGCACCTCGCGTTCGCGGAACACGGGATCGCCCAGCAGTTCGTAATGCATGTTGCGGCGCTTCGCGGTGAAACCGGCGTCCTCGATGTTCGTGACGATCTCCACTTCGTCCATGCAGTACGAGGCGCCCGCGGCGCGCACCACGTTTTCTTCGATCATCACGCTGCCCATGTCGTTCGCGCCGTACGCAAGACTGAGCTGCCCGACCTTTCCACCTTGCGTCACCCACGATGCCTGAAGGTTGTCGAAGTTGTCGAGGACAATGCGCGCCAGCGCCAGCGTACGGAGGTAGTCGATACCCGTCGCCTCCGAGCCTCCACGCTCCGTGTGCTCGGGCTGATAGCTCCAGGTGATGAACGCGGTGAAGCCTTCTGTCTCGTCCTGCAGGTCCCGCAGGCGGGTCATGTGCTCGATCCGCTCTTCGTCGGTCTCGACGGTGCCGTACATCATGGTGGCTGTGGTTCGAAGGCCAGCCAGGTGCGCCTCCCTCATGACGCTCAACCATTCGTCGGCTGATGCCTTGGAGTAGCAGTTGAGCAGCTTCCGCACCCGATCGACGAGGATCTCCGCGCCGCCGCCAGGGATGCTGTCGAGACCGGCCGCGATCAGCCGTTCGACCACCGTCGGCACGGGCAACTGGTTCACCTTGGAGATGTGAAGGACCTCCGGTGGCGACAACGCGTGCAGCTTGAACGTCGGGTACCGCTTCTTGACCGTGCGGAACAGATCCTCGTACCACGCGATCGGCAGATCGGGATTGTGTCCACCCTGCAGCAGCAACTGATTCCCGCCGACGCTCATCGTCTCTTCGATCTTGGCAAGAATCTCGTCGAACCCGAGCACGTAGCCTTCGGCAGACCCCACGGGCCTGTAGAACGCGCAGAAATTGCAGCGCGCCACGCAGACGTTCGTGTAGTTGACGTTGCGATCGATGATGTAGGTGACGATGCGCTCCGGATGCTTGCGGGCGCGAATGCCATCGGCGAGTCGCCCGAGTACGTGCGTCGGCGCGTGCCGGTAGAGATCGAGCGCTTCGGCAGCGCTGACGCGCCCGCCTGCAGCCACCTTCTCTACAAGCGCATCGATCATCAGAAGAATTCCAGCAGACGTCGTGCAGGGCCCAGCTTCAGGTCCGCCGCGTAGTCGAGAAACATTTGCAGCCCTCGCGCTTCGTCGGGGCCGAGACCGTACTTCACATTATCCCTTAGGTATGCACCTGCCAACGCCGTGAGCGCAGGGTCTCCATGACCGTACTCCACCGCAATGGCGTCAGACGAACGAACACCCTCTTCCTGCGCCTGCTGCAACAGGTCCACTTCAGCGGGGCCCACTGCGCCTGTGCGGCCGGTCCATGCCGCATACACGAACGGCAGACCGGTCATCGCGGTCCATTCCACACCAAGATCGATCTTTTCGAGGCCGAGTGCCTCGTGGCTGACCTCGAGAGCTGGATCGCCAATCAGCAGCGCTGCGTCAGCACGACGGGTCATCTCTTCGAGATCCGGGCCGTGCGGCACGAACTCGGCTGAAATCTGAAAACGGTGATGACAGAGCACGCGCACGAGCTCACGGA
>JABFSA010000068.1 GCA_013140775.1 Acidobacteriota bacterium
GACCGGGTAGGCAACCCCGGCCGTTATCTCGGCAGCGGTCCGTGCACGATTGCCGGGGTTGCCTACCCGGTCTGCACGACGGCGGCGAACCTTGACCAACGCCGCGCACTCTACGCGCAGAACCCGGCAGAGGCACGGCTCCTGGGACCGGTGGATCGTCATACCAGCGTCGGCAGGCAGGACTATCGCGGGTTGAAGCTCTCGTTCCGGCGCCGGGCGGGCGCCGGCGTCAACGTCGCCGGCAACTACACGCTGTCGCGCTGCTACGGCAACGTGACCCCGACCGGGCAGCCGCAGATCAGCTCGGGCTTCCTCAAACCGGAAGATCCCGATTTCGATCGCGGAAACTGCGAGCAGAACAGGACCCACGTCGGCAACATCACCGCGGGCTATCAGACGCCGCAGATCGGCGGAGCGCTTGGTGTGCTCGCGTCCAGTTGGCGCGTATCGGGCATCGTCAGTGCGCGTTCCGGATCGTGGCTGACGGTCACCACGGGCCGTGACATCGCAGGAACGGGGATCAGCGCACAGCGGCTGAATCAGACGATGGACGATCCGTATGGCGCCAGGACCATCGACAACTATCTGAATCCGTCGGCTTTCGCGTATCCGGCGGACGGAACGCTTGGCGACCACAAGATCAACAGCATCGAAGGGCCCGGCTATTGGACGATGGACCTTGCGATCTCCCGGCTACTGCCGTTCTCTGATACCCGCAACGTGGAATTGCGGCTCGAGGCGTTCAACCTGCTCAACAACTTCAACTGGGGCAACCCGGTCATCGTCTACGACCAGGCCACGTTCGGAAAGATCCAGACGATGGCAGGGAGCCCACGCATCATGCAGTTTGCCGTGAAGGTCGAGTTCTAGCCTCCGCGCCGGTCCAACCGCGCCGCACCGCACCAGCCGGGAACCCCGACTGGCGGTGCGGCGCACCAGTTTTCAATCCTTCCTCCCCGGGCATGTCGAAATACCGTGTCGGGCTCCGACCTGCAGATGAGCACGCCAATCAGGGCGGGCATTTCGAAGGGATACGACAATGAAGTTCATGTTGATGATGCATGCGCCCCGAGCCGGTTGGACAAACGCGGGGATTGGCACGTGGCCGCCTCAGGACATCCGGGCGCATATCGAATTCATGATGGATCTCAACAAGACGCTGAAGGCTTCCGGGGAACTGGTTGATGCCCAGGGCCTTGCGGGACCGGAAGAAGCCCTGATCGTACGGGCGAGCACGCAGGGAGCGCCCGAGGTGACCGACGGCCCCTTTGCCGAAGCCAAGGAGTTTCTCGCGGGCTTCTGGATCGTCGATTGCGAGAGCAAGGAACGCGTGTATCAGATTGCCGCCCGTGTGTCCGCGGCGCCGGGCAAAGGGGGCGTTCCACTCCACATGCCGGTCGAAGTGCGGCAGGTGATGAGCGCGCCTCCAGTGGAAGCGTAGGGACGCCGCGCAGATGACCATCCCCGAGAGCCTGCTGCGTGAGCTCACGCCACAGGTTCTCGGCACCATCGTCCGCAGGTTCGGCGACTTCTCCTCGGCTGAAGACGCCGTCCAGGAGGCGCTGCTGGCTGCTGCCCTCCGGTGGCCAGAACAGGGCATGCCGGACAACCCGCGTGGCTGGCTCATCCAGGTTGCGGCGCGGCGGATGACAGACCATCTCCGCACTGAAATCGCCAGACGCCGCCGCGAAGCCGTGGTGATGGTGGACCTTGCCCCCGATCCTGTGGTTCCTTCCAGCGTCGAGCCAGACGGCAGTCAAGACGACACGCTGATTCTGCTCTGCATGTGCTGCCATCCGGCATTGACGCGCCCTTCAGCCATCGCGCTCACACTCCGAGCCGTGGGTGGATTGACGACGGCCCAGATTGCGCGAGCGTTCATGGTGCCGGAAACCACGATGGGGCAGCGCATCAGCCGAGCCAAACACACGATCATGACGTCCGGCATTCCGTTCGTGAGACCGACGCCGGATGCATGGCCGCTGCGGCTGGATGCCGTGCTCCACGTTCTGTATCTGATTTTCAACGAGGGTTACGCGGCCAGTGACGGCGAGGCACTGCAGGCCGTTGCCCTGTCAGAAGAAGCCATTCGACTCGCGCGGCTGGTTCTCGTTGCGCTGCCGCAGCATCCCGAGGTCATGGGGCTGCTGGCGCTGATGCTCCTCAGCGACGCACGACGTCCGGCGCGCGCCGGTCCTGACGGCGATCTGATCCCGCTCCAGGAGCAGGATCGGCGGCTGTGGAATCGCCAGGCGATCGTCGAAGGCACAGCGCTGTTGAGGTCCGCGCTCGCCCAGGGGGCGGCTGGTCCCTACCAGCTGCAGGCTGCTATTGCAGCGTTGCACGATGAGGCCTCGACCGTGGCCGACACGGATTGGCCGCAGATTCTTGCGCTGTACAGGCTGCTCGAAACGATGACCAGCAATCCCATGGTGACCCTGAACCGCGTGGTGGCCCACGCCATGGTGCACGGTCCGGCCGAGGGACTCGAGGAGCTCAGGACGCTCGATCGAAAAGACCGCCTGGCTGGCCATCATCGGCTCTTCGCGGTGCGAGCCCACCTTCTTGAAATGAGCGGCGACACCGAGGGGGCGATCGATCACTACCGCAGAGCGGCTGACAAGACCGCCAGCCTGCCCGAACAGCGATATCTCTTGATGTGTGCCGCAAGGCTCCGCGAAAGAACCGGCACGCCACCTGAGTGACGCTACTGGAGCTCAGGGAGTTCGCCGGCTCTCTCTTGTCGGCGTTGTCACCACCATCCAGCGAGCCTCGACACCGAAAGCCCTACCAAGGCGTGCGGTTGCGGCATCCATTGCCGCGCGTTCGGCCGTGTTCAGAGCACGATAGAGCGCTGCCTCAACAATGAGGGATCTGGCACCCCGAACTGCCTTCCAATGCCCGACGAGACGACCGTCGAGAAGCACCGCGTGCAGATACACGTTGAGGTTGGGCACGCGTCGCGTGGTGAGGTCAGGGCGAAGCACGTCCTTGCTCTCGCTATACGACATGATGCACTCGTCGTATGCCTGAACCAGATCGACTCGTGGCGAGACCGGAGATTTTGGCGTCGAGCGTGCGACAAAGTAGTACGCACGGCCATTGATGTCTCGATGCTTCAGGGAGGACCGTACGGAGCTCAAGCCGGCTGTCGCCTCGGCCACGGTAAGACTGGACCAGCGGACGAAGTCCCTCAGCGTGGCCGGACCTCGGCTCCGGAAGTAACGGAGTGCCAGCTCCGCTATGGCTTCCTCGCGTGGGATCGAAGTGCCCATGGGCACGCGATCAGCGAACGCCGCAAACGTGGGATGTTTGCCACCGACGCTCCCGCTGACGATCACGCCGTCGAGTTCAGCGCGCATGAGCATGTAGGCCATCCTGATACCTGTCGCGTCGATACCAGTCTCTTTTCTCAGGACTTCAGTCAACTCCTTGCGATTGAGCTCGTTGCCACCCCGCAACGCTCGAGCCAACACTCGGGCTGAACGTCGAAACGGTCCTTCGTCCAGGCCGGACGCACGGTAGTAGGTTCCGTTGATTTGGTGCACGCGATGCCTGGTGGCGTCGAGCACCCATCGAAGGTCATCACGGTGGACGAAGTGCCACGTCGGCCGAATGACGTGCGTCCGCAGGATTTCGCCTGTCGCATAGCTCGACTCTACCTGCGTATCACCGGTCCGTCTGCAGCGCTGCGCGATCGCCCACTTGGCGTACGCGTACTCCTGCGCCTGCATGGCGCCGAACCAGCGCACCACGTCCGCCGGTTTCGAGAAAGGCGCGCTCCACAGTCGCTGCGTGTGCATGCGCCACGCGGCCAGCTCCTGTGGACTCATCGTCTCTTCTTCGTCGCGGCCAGTTCGTGGGCGTGTACCAGTCGTTCAGCCACTTCGTCCCAGTCAGGATCGCTGTCGAGGTAGATGCCAATCCATCCACTGGCACCAACGTACGGTGGCCGGAAGTATCGCGCGGGCGATCGTGCGAGGAGCAGATCCTGTGTGACAGGCGTGGCCTTGCACCACACCGCGTGACGCCCGGCGCCGTGGTGATTGGCGGCGTTTGCGAAGCTGGCGAACATCTTCCTGCCCGTCCAGAAGGTTGGCTCACCGTGCGACACCTTCTCCCATGCACCCGGAAGGGAGAGACACAGGCGACGCAGGCGAGCGATCGGGCTTCGCATTCGTCGGAGTGTAACGCGGCCGCCGTGGCACGCCGACCCTTGACACGTCCGCCTGATCTCTCGTATAAAACCAATACGTTAATTAACCTATTGGTTTAATACATGCCTGCTGACCAGTTGAGCGCCACCTTCGCCGCCCTCGCCGACCCGACTCGACGTGCCATTCTCGCCAGGCTCGCCTCGCGTGAACTGTCGGTGACGGAGCTGGCTGAGCCGTTCGATATGAGCATGCCCGCGGTATCGAAGCACCTGCGGGTGCTCGAACAGGCCGGACTCATTGCACGGCGGCGCGATGCTCAGTGGCGGCGATGCCGGATTGACGCGACGCCGCTCAAAGAGGTTGCCAAGTGGGCCGAGCACTACCGCCACATCTGGGAAGCGCGGTTCGATCGTCTCGATCAATACCTGCAGCAGGTTCAGTCACAGAAGGAGAAGTCGCATGCTCGTCAGCCGCGCCGCAAATAGCGATAGCTTCACGGTCACGACGCCGTCGGACCAGGAAATTCGAATGACACGCGTGTTCAACGCCCCGCGGACGCTCGTGTTCGAGGCGATGACCAGGCCCGAGCATGTCGCTCAGTGGTGGGGACAGCTCGGGGAAGGCTATTCCGTACCCGTCTGCGAGATCGATCTTCGCGTGGGTGGACGCTGGCGCTTCGTCAACCGTCATCCGAAAGGCGAAGTGGCCTTCTATGGGGAGTACAAAGAAGTCACCCCTCCGGGCCGCGTGGTGTTCACCGAGATCTTTGAAGACTTCCCCGACACCGTGTCGGTGGTCACCGCCGAGCTCGTCGAGGAGAACGGCAAGACCCTTTTCACGGCGACCGTACGCTACCCGTCGCTCGAGGTACGAGACATGGTCATGTCAACGGGTATGTCCAGAGGCGCGGCCATCAGCTACGACCGTCTCGAAGATCTCGTCGTCGCCCTGCAGCAACGGTGAGGCTCGGTTTATCAGGCTCAGGCAGCCTCGCCTTGCACGAGGTCTACCGAACAGGCATCGAGGCAGGCCGGGGCGAACTGCGTGCCTTCCCCCTCACGGAGGATGGCGAGCACACGCTCCGGTGGCAGGCCCTTGCGATAGGGGCGATCGGCCGCAAGCGCGTCCATCACATCGGCGACGGCAAGGATCCGCGCTTCAGGCGACAGCGCGTCGCCGCTCGTCCCTCGATGGTAGCCGCGACCGTTCAACCATTCGTGGTGGCTGGCGGCGTCGAGCGCCAGTTCCAAAAAGACCGGCACGCGCGCGAGGATGTCGAATGTGAATGCTGTATGGCGACGCATCACCGTCCACTCATCGTCCGTGAGGGCCGCGGGCTTGTCGAGAATGCTGTTCGGCACCGTGAGCTTGCCGAGATCGTGGACCAGGGCTGCGCGCTTGAGACGAACGAGCTGGGCTTCTGTCAGTCCGAGCCGGCGTCCCAAACCGACAGCATAGGTGGCCACACGTCTTGAGTGGGAGTATGTGTACGGAGACTTGCCGTCGATGATGAGCGCAAACGCCTCAGCAACGTTGTCGAGCGAGGCGTCCGTCAGCGACAGCGCCTCAGTGCTGGGAATTTCGCCTGCCAGTCGATTGGCGAGGGATGCGTCGGTGAGGCCCGCCCAGAACGCGTGGTCGGATTCGAACGTGCTCACCGCATGCACGAGGTCAGGGTCAAACCACCGGCCCGACCGGGCATGTGCCACCGCGATCGCACCGTGCGCACCATCGGTTCCCCAGAAGATCTCCATCACCTGGGCCAGTCCGATGATGCGCGCCACCAGAGGAATCTCGTCGCCCTTGAGACCGCGCGGATGCCCGCCGCCGTCCCAGTGTTCGTCCATGTCGTGGATGGCCCGCTGCACGTCGTCAGCCAACCCGACGCGTCTAGCGACTTCTGCACCGCGCGTGCAGCGAATCTGAAAGATCTCGCGGCTGCCCTCAGACCCAAGGGCGGCCAGCGTCGCCAACCGGCGGAACTTGGTGACCACGGATCCTCCCCGCTCCACCCAGTTCAGTGCGTACATCAGCTGTTCGGTCGGTTGGCGCCAGTCCCTCTCCCACACCGCACGCTTCACGTCGTGATCAGACCCACCAAACAACTCATAGACACGCGCGGCATTGCTCGAGCATCCCGCATCCTTCAGCAGCGAGGCGTATACCAGTTGCCCTCGTTGCTTATCAGGAAGGCCGATGACGTCCGCAATGCGCAGGGCGATCGCACAGCCGCGTTCCGCATGGCCGCGGGGATGTCCCTCCGTGAGGTCCAACGCGTGTGAGAGCCCGGCCAGCACGGACGCGGCATCGATCTGGGTGTTCGGGAAGGACTCAACCTGAGGCACGAAGAGGCTATCGGTCGCCCGAAGGCCAAGGGCGAGATGAGGACACGCGCATTCACGTGCAACACACGGTGAGCGTTGCTTAACTCGCTGTGTGAAATGCGAACGTCGCCCAGTACGAGTCCCACTCCACATCTGGAAGGCTGACCTGGGCAGCAGTCCTCATGTGCACGGTGCGGATCAGCCACGCCCCGGACCGGTCGATCGGCAGGGTCACGTGGCCGGTCTCGTCGGTGCGTCCCATCACCGGATGTCCGCCCTGACTGGAACGCCCCGTCACGACGGCATTCGCCACCGGACGACCGTCGGCAAGCAATTGAAATGTGAGCAGTTGTCCAGCGCGCACGATCGTGGGATCCGTCATCGGCACGAACTCCGCCGGGAGACCAACGGCACGCGTCAGATGCGAACCGCTGCCGGCGCCGTTTCGCACCGCCACCTTTGCGTAGCGCGTGAAGCGTTCGATCGCCGGCCGCTCGGAAACACCGGCTTCGCGCCTCGCCGACAGGACCCAGTCGAGCCCCTCCTCCACCAGGTAGCTATTGAACGAGGGGCCTGGCATTCGCGTCACATGGGGCGCGATGGTCATCGTCGCCAGATAGGCGCCGCGTACGGGCAACAGCACATCCGCAATCAGCGCCTGGCCCTCCTTGCGCAACGCCTCGTTGAGATCGATCTCGCCGCGGGGCCCAAGCACGCGCCATCGCTCGATGCCTCTCAGGTCGAGGGGATCGCTGATGACCGGAAAAATCTCTCCGAGGTTCGCGCTAATCGTGACCTGCGTACTCGGTTCCCACGGAGCCGCCGCCAGCCAGAAATCGTGGGCCGCCACGCGCCCTGATGCGACGACCACAAGAGCCAGTACCACAACCCACCGAACCTTCATGACGGCCCCCCTGCGAGAAAAATTCCCCATGGCTCACGCGAAAGACGCCACGGTATCGCGATCCCGGCGCCCGTCGATCTGAAGATTCCCTGAAGTTTTTGTCAGACAGCCGGTGGTCGGCTGATCAACCGGTGCGCCCCGTATAATGCCCTTAGGGAACATCGACTTCGTTCCTTGTGGGCCATCAGTCAGCGAGGTACACAGCAGCCATGACACTGAACACGAACACCACTACGACCGTGTGCGGCACCGGTCGAACCTCTCTTCCGAAGGCTCGAGCGCACCACCCGTTCGCGCGCGCGTTTGCAGCGGCGAGCCTGGCCTGTGCCACCGCGATCGCGCCAGTCATCACGGGTTCGCTGATCGCGAGCGCGGGATTCGATCCGCTTGGCCTTGTGATCACAGGCCTCGCGCAAACCCCGCAGCAACCACTGAACCCGGTCGGAGGACAGCCCGGAGGCCCCCCCGTGACACCGAAACCCGGTGGCCCGCTGACCCCCACGGCCACGACGTACAAGATCGACGCCATCGAGTTTCTGCTCAGGCCCGATCAGTTCGTCGAGTACAAGTTCAACCTGAAGACGGGCGAGACGATGATGTTCAACTGGACAGCATCGGGGCCACTTGATGTGGACTTCCACACGGTGCCCGACGGCAAGCCGATTTCTGCGTCCGAGACGTTCCTGAGAGGAACGTTCAAGAGCGGCCAGGGCTTCTATCGTGCTCCCTACCCCGGCCTTCACGGCTGGTATTGGCTGAACAAGGGACCGGACGAGGTGAAGATCGTTCTCAATGCATCGGGGTTCTTCACCGAGGCGCGCATGTTCAGCGGAGACCCAGTCGGTGAACCGATGGAAGTGCGGGATCCGGCACCGCCGGAATAAGAATCAGCCGTAGTACGTGATGAACCGGCCACCGATCGTCACGCCCATCCAGAGCGTGATTGAAACGGCGCCGACGACTTTAGGAACCCACGACGGCAGGCGTCCCTCACCGGCGCCTGCCACCCTCCGCCGCACGGTTACCGTGAAGACCAGCGCTGCAGCAAGCAGACACATCTTATAGACGAAGATCGGAGACCTCGAGTAGCTCAGCGCGTTCGTCGTGAACTGCGGGATGCCCGTCGCCAGGACGGCCAGACCGGACCAGAGCAGAATCCGCTGAGTGCTCCTCGCGATCTCCGCACGTGACTGCCGGACGACCCCCAACCCAAGCAGACGCAGATCCACGATCAGAATCGCGCCCATGAACGTCGTGATGGCCACGAGGTGCAGACTCTGCGTGATCGCGAAGAGGTACAGCGAGTCGCGGTATGCCTGACTCATCGCCAGCCCATTGCACCATTCGAGGAACTGCTCCACAACAGACCCCTTCAGCCGAACCAGTTATACGCAACGAGCCGCCCGGACACCATGGTCGCGGCCCAGAGCAGCAGTGAGAGAACACCGGCCCGCCGTGCCGTCGCGATGCCTGACGGATCCTCATCCCATCGCCCGTCTGTCCGCGAGGTCTTCAGATGAAAGGCTATGGCGTTGATTCCCGCGAGCGTGAGCATCACGAGCTTCACGCGAAAGAGAACGTTCCCGTAGTAGCGCAATGGATCCACGGTGAAGACGAGGATCCCGGTGGCCATGCTTGGGACGAATCCGGCCATCTGCCAGGGGAAGAGCCGCCGCTGGAACTGCATGAGCGGCTCTTTCGTGAAGGCCAGACCAACGAGGCGCAGGTCCATCATGATGATGAGACCCGCAAAGACAACGATGCTGGCGACGTGCGACGTTTCGACGATGGGATAGCCCCAGATCGACTCACGAATGGCAGTCGTCCAGGCAAGGCCCTCGAGCCACTCGAGTGTAGGAGTGATCGAGGGCATGGTCAGACCGGAGTGGTTCTGGATTCTATTTGTCGGCGCCGTCGTTCGGCCCGCCGACAGAGCCAATGTAGAAGCTCCGTCCGTCGGCCAGCACCAGTGTCCGACCGTTCGCCATCGCGGGGTCCTTGATGCCCTGATAGCCCTTCACCACCAGGGGCATGCCGTCAACGAAGTCCGTCTTCTTCAGCCCGCGACGGGACATCTGACTCGGCCCCGACGATTCAATCGTCCACTTCTTGACGGTGCCGTCCGGCTGCTTGGTTTCCATGTAGATCCAGCTATGCGGGTTCACCCATTCCATCCGCGTCAACGTACCCTTCAGCTCGATCGGCTTATTGGCGTCGTACTCTGCCGCGAATGCGTGATGCGCCTGCAGCGGCTGGACGGCGCAAAGAGCCGCAGCGGCGAGCAGGGCGAGAACAATCTTCGTCTTCATCGAATGCCTCCAGTTACGATCGCTGACGCGCGTCATTTGGCCGGTGCCGAGGTGTTGGACGCCGGTGCAGCTCCGATGGCGCTCGGATACCAGAACGTCGAATGGCAGTTCTCGCAGGTCGCGTCGATTCGCTCTCCCGCCTCGAACAGCGCCACTGCATCCTTCTTATCGATCGCGGCCAGCGCCGGCGTCAATGAGTCCTGCAGTTCACGCGCGTACAGGTTCCAGCCATCAGGATTCTTGTCGATCAGGGCGCGAATCTCTTCGGGCGTCAGCTCGACACCTGGCGCCAGTGACGCTGCACCCGGATGAGCCACCGGCCGATCGTGCATCACAAGCAGGTTGGCTGCTTCGCTGACGATCAGCGCGTGTCTGCGCACCTCAGCCCACGCTTCGTCATTGGCGGGCGCACGATCGGTCAACTTGCCACCGTCAACGACGCTCCCCACTGCGTTCCACACCACGTCGACCGACGGATCGATCACGCTGTTCATCACCTCGCGGATCGTCGCAACGGGACGCGTCGGGTCGGCCGCCGCTGCCGGTGGCGGCTCCTGTTGGGGAGCAGGCGCTGCGCATGCGGCAAGCAACGATGCAGAAACCAGTACGACGGTGGCAACACAGCGTTGATAAAGGTTCATGAAAAAGACAATAGCTGGAAACCTCAATATCGGTCAATGAAAGTCGCATGAAGAATAAGTCAGAAACTTGTCAGGTTTCCCAGCGATTCCGCTCGCGGATAGTGAAAAATTTCGCGCCGAGCCGCAACGGCCACAGGTGCATTGCGCGATGTCCGGCAGGATTCAACGCCGCTGGTCAAGCCGAGCTCGGTAGCGCGGCTGGAAGACGGAGTCGGAGAAGAGGAGAAGGATTCGTGCCGAATCGCAACGAGCCGAAGGCGCGTTGCGTGATGCCCTCGAAAGCACCCGAAGCGCCATCGACTGAGCCAACGGCGAAGGAGATGGCGGAGAGGGTGGGATTCGCACCATCCCACGTTGTTGCAAACAAAGAACTTACGGGAATTTACCTTCCTCACGATCCGCTAGAACCGCTCAAAACCCTGGGTAGACGCACGTAATGCGCACGCGGCGCCATATACATTTGGTACATGGCATAATGGCTTCGGAGGCTACTGACCATGTCGCGAACCGCCAAGGTCTTCATGACCAACCGCAGCCAGGCTGTCCGCCTGCCGAAGGACTTCCGGTTCGCCACGGATGAAGTGTTGATCCGCAAGGTCGGCGACGACGTCATCCTGTCGCCACGACCGAAAGACTGGCGGTCGTACCTCGAGACGGCGCCCGTCGCCTCCGACGCGTTCATGGCCGAGGTCGAGGATCTGCCCGTCCAGGAACGGGAGAACTGATGCTCCGCTTCATGCTGGACACGGACACGTGCTCCTACATCATGAAGCGTTCACACCCCCTCGTGCTCAAGCGCCTGCAGACCGTCGCCGTCAGCGACGTCTGCATGTCGGTTGTCACGAAGGCGGAACTGTTGTACGGCGTTGAGGTGTCACCCCGCCGGGCGCAAGACGCCGACGCGCTCGCGGCGTTCTTGCCCTACGTCGAGGCCGTCGACCTGTCGGACGATGCCGCCCAGCACTACGCGGAGATTCGTGCCGACCTGAAGAAGCGCGGCGCCATGATCGGCGCCAACGATCTGTTCATCGCCGCCCATGCCAGGGCCCTCGACCTCACGTTGGTGACGAACAACACAGCCGAGTTCGAGCGTGTCCCGAACCTCAAGCTCGAGAACTGGCTGGTGCCGCGCCGGCGCAAGTGACCCGGGCCGATCGTGTTTGTCAGTGCATGGCCGAGCGCAGAGCTTTCTCAATCGCGTCTGTGGACGGAACTCCGCCTGAGTAGAGACGTCACGTGGGGGACGGCAGCGGAGGTGCAGGCTCCGGCATCCCGAAGAGATCGCGATTGTCGAACAGCACCGTCGGCGTGCCATACCCGCGCCTGGCGTCGGACTCGGATAGCGTGTCGGCGTCGATCACGGCAAAGTCCTTCGCAGCGCCGAGGCGGTCGAGCGCCTCGTCAAGTCGCGTTCGCATGGTGGTGGTGTTGACGCAGCCCTCTCTGGTCAGGAACACGATCGGTCCCACGGAGTTCGTATGCGCGTTCGCGTGTAGCAAGGCCACGGGCGTGATCAGAACCAGTACGGCGAGGCCCAGGCCCAAGCCGCGTGTCACGCAGTCAGGGATCTCCATGCGCCAAAGCTTACGGCCCGTACCACGGTACGGAGTCAAGGGCCGTTGACCCGTCGGGCGGCTCTCTTCGAGAGGGGCTGTGATGGGGGACTAGGCTGGAACGCTGAACACGCACCCGTGGGCCGTTGAAGATCGGCGAGGACCACGTGACCGCTGCAGTGCAACAGCGTGCTCCCTGCGGTGCCTTTGGCGCGGTCGCCTTGAAACCGGTCTTTTCGGTGATGACCCGGGCGATTGCCTCAGCCGTGGTCTTCGACGAGTCGTAGAGCACATCGGCCGTCCCCTTCTTGTAGTCGGCCTTGCAGTCCTTCACACCGTCCACGCTCTTTGCGGCCAGCTTCACGGCGGCCTCGCACCCCGTTCACGTCATGCCTTCGACAGTCAGGACTACCGATCTTTCGGCTTGAGCCTGCTGGGACACCTGTGTCGTAAGCTGGGCGTCAGTGACACCGGCCACCGCAACTCGAGCCAGCCCGAGCACTACGATCGCGACGATTCCGACGGTTGGTTGCATATCGCCTCCACAGTCCGGCGTCAGCCGGCGCAACAGGACAGCTGCCGAACGTCCTTGGTAAACGTCTGCGCGGCCAGCTTCAGTCCTTCGACCATCGTCAGGTACGGAAACAGCTGGTCCGCCAGATCGTGCACGGTCATCTTCGCCCGAATCGCCAGGGCAGCAGCCTGGATGACTTCCCCTGCGTCCGAAGCGACCACCTGCGTCCCAAGCAGCCGGCCAGTGCCCGCCTCAGCGACGACCTTGATGAAGCCCCTCGTGTCGAAGTTCACGAGCGCTCTGGGGACGGCGTCCAGCGGCAGAGTGCGACTGTCGGTCTCGATACTCCGCCGACGAGCCTCTGCCTCCGTGAGCCCCACCGTCGCCACCTGCGGATCAGTGAACACGACCGCCGGCATCGTGGTCAGATCCAATGTGGCCTCGCCGCCCATCATATTCACGGCGGCCCGTGTGCCAGCCGCCGCTGCTACGTAGACGAACTGCGGCCGGTCGGTGCAGTCACCGGCCGCGAAGATGTGCTGGGCGCTGGTTCGCAGGTGGTCGTCAATCACGATGGCGCCGGAGTGGTCGACGTCCACTCCGGCCACACTGAGTCCAAGCTCTCTCGTATTGGGCGTCCGGCCGGTGGCCACGAGGAGCTGGTCGGCTCGCACTTCACGGCCGGGAGTCGTCAGCACGAACTCCTCGCCAGTGTAAGACACTCGCGAAGCCTCCGCATGGGTCAGCACTGCGATGCCCTCGCCAACAAACACCTCCCTGAGCGCCGCACCGATCGCAGGGTCTTCCCGCGAGAGAAGCGGTCCGCGGGCCAGCACCGTGACGTCACTGCCCAATCGGCGAAACGCCTGCGCCAACTCCACCGCCACGATCGACGATCCGATCACGGCCAGCCGTCGTGGGATGTGGTCGCTCGCAAGCGCCTCGGTGGATGACCAGAAGGGCGTCGCGCTCAAGCCGGCAATTGGTGGGATGGCTGGGCTGGCCCCGCTGGCGATGAGACAACGATCGAAAGGCACCAGTCGCTCGCCGCCACCCGCTAGGGCGACTCGCAGCGTCAGGGCATTTTCGAATCGCGCGGTTCCCCGCACAACCTCAATGGCCGACGTACCCGCGACGATGTCCTCGTACTTGGTCCGTCGGAGCTCGTCAACACGTGCCTGCTGCTGCGCGAGCAACCGCCGCCGGTCGACCACCGACGGCGCCGTCGGCAGTCCCGCATCGAAGGGACTCTCGCGGCGGACGTGGGCGATGTGCGCCGCAAGAATGAGAATCTTCGACGGAACGCATCCCACGTTGACGCAAGTCCCGCCGAGCGTGCCCCGCTCGATCATCGTCACGGCGGCGCCGAGCTCGGCCGCCTTGAGTGCCGCCGCCATGGCGCCTCCGCCGCTGCCGATGATGGCGACCCGCACTGGCGGGTGTCGAGTCGATACGCCCGGAGTGTTCGCGGCTGGGTGCTGCTCTGCGCCCAGGCCACCGCGGCTCGGCGTCGGGCCACCGACTGCCACGCTGTAGCCGGCCGCGTGGACTGCCGTGGTCAACGTCGCGGCGTGAAGCGCCTCGCCCGTCACCCGGGCCGTGCCTCGTTCGTACGACACGTCCGCGGCCCGGACGCCGGCCACGCCCAGCAACACGCGCTCGACGTGGCGCGCGCATCCGTCGCACGTCATGCCCGTGATCTCGAGATGCGCCTGTAGCATGTAGACCGTCCTTCTCGGCTAGCGCTTCTGGCCCTGCTTGACCGACGAGGGGTAGCCAGCATCCGTGGTGGCCTTGATCAGCGCTGCAACCGTGGTCTTCGCGTCGTCGAAGGTGACCACCGCCTCCTTCTTCTCGAAGTCAACGGCCGCCTTGCTCACGCCATCGACCTTGCCGAGGGCCATCCTGACGGTGACCGGACAGGTGACGCACGTCATATTGGCCACGGACAACGTCACGGACGAGGGCGCGGCCCACGCCGGAGTCGCCAGGAGCAGGCTCGCAAACACGGCACTGATCATCTTGTTCATGTCTTCCTCACCTTCTCACGGTCAGTAGAAATACGGCACGACCCACGGGTAGCCGAGAGCAACCAGCAACAACACGACGACGAGGCCGAACAGCACTTTATAGGTCGCGCGCACCCCTGGCACAGCGCAGACCTCGCCAGGCGCGCACGCTGCGGCCGGACGGAAGATGCGGCGGCCAGCAAACAAGAGCGCCACGGCGGCGATGCCGATGAGAAACGGTCGATACGGCTCGAGCGCCGTCAGGTTCGCAATCCAGGCGCCGCTGATCCCGACCGTGAGCAGCACAAGAGGACCAAGGCAGCACGCGGAAGCGAGCACTGCGGCGACGCCGCCGACAACGAGTGCCCCCCGCCCGTTCGGGGTCCCCCCTGCAGCTGCGGCCATGTGATCTTCCGCCATACCTGATAAGCTTATTACCGTACTTAAGTACGGAGTCAACACCATGAATTACGAGAAATTCAGCCATTCAATCGGGGTCGTCGCAACCGGCGCGGGCGTCAGCGTTGAGACCATCCGGTTCTACCAACGGAAGGGCTTGCTGCCGAAGCCGACCCGGCAACACGGGCAGATCCGGCGGTACGGCGATGCCGACGTGGCGCGGGTGAAGTTCGTCAAGTCGGCGCAGCGGCTCGGATTCAGCCTGGAGGAGATCAAGGGACTGCTGCGCCTCGACGACGGGACCCACTGCGATGAGGCGCGGGTGATGGCCGAGGAGAAACTGGCCGATGTGCGGGCGAAGCTGCGGGACCTTCGACGCATCGAGACAACGCTTCGGGCACTTGTTGCGGACTGCTGTGCGACGAAGCAGACCGTCACTTGCCCCTTGATCGCGGCCCTAAACGAGCGTTGACGGCGCCGCCCCACTGGACCACGACCGTGTCCCGCGGCATGTTCATGCGGCACGAGACACCGACATCGCCATCTTGTTCCGGGGTGCCGTCGATTGAATCCGGACGATGGAGTGGGTCCTCAAGTCAAGCCGTTGCGCACTGTGCCCAAGCACGTGGCACCTGAACTGTCCCTTGGTTGACTCGCTCCGCCGCGGCGATCGTGTATAGTGCGCTCGTGATGAGGGCCTGCGCCATCGTCGTCTTGCTCACCGTCACGGTCAGCGCCCTGTGGTGCGTAGACGGTTGCATCGACCCCCTGTCGGCGCGTACCGGTCATTCGTCGGCCCATATGCCGGACGAGGACGAGTCACGGCTGCCCTGTCTCTGTGTCGTCCCCTTCCAGACTGAACCCCTCGGGCCGGCCGGTCCGTTCTGGCGTGTCTTAGTCGCCGACCAGGCATTCGCACTACCCGACGCCCCTCCAGCCCCCTCCTTCGACATCGACCATCCGCCAAGACACGCCTAGCTCCGCACATCGGTGCGACTGGTTGGTGTTTGCACGACCTGTCGGCGCTCGTCCACGAGCGTCGCGCGGCCGTGTCTGCACGCCGGTCGTGCGACTCGTTCAGCAGAGCGTTTGGAGGATGTCATGAGGACTTTCATCACGTGTGCCCTTTCGATCCTGGTGGCGGCCAACGCCGCCGTCATCGCGCAGTCACCCGCGACGCAGAACGCGACGGGACGCGTCACCGCAGTGGCCGCCGACTCCGTCACGATTCAAACCAGCACAGAGACGCTTACGCTCTTCGTGGATTCATCGACGAAGGTCATCGGCAAAGGCGTCGGCACGATCACGGGGCGCCTGAAGGCCGAAGGCCGGCCGGCGGTGGTGGCCGACCTGGTCCAGCAGTACGACAGCGTGCGCGTGAAGTACGGGGCCTCGGCAGACAAGGGACCTCGTGCGGCAGAGATCCGCATCGTCGTGAAGGCCGTCAGGAAGCCGTGACGTCGCTCCGGTACATGGCCGATGGAAGCGGGCACGGCCCGTTGCGCTATACTCACGGGGCCGTGGCCCACTATCGGTACCCTCCCGTCGTTCGCGCTGTCGCATTCGCCCTGATACTGTGGCTGGGATTGGACCTCGCCACTACGGGTGTCTGCTGCCAGGACGAACTGCGGCCCGGCGCGACTGCGAATGGTTGGGCGGCGGATCACCACGGTTCGCAAGCGCCGACTGCGCCCAAGCAGGCCGACACATGTTTCTGCTGCGCCCATGTCGTCAGCCCCGTGGCAATCGCTTTCCTCGAGCCACACCTGGAAGCGGTGTCGATTCCTGACGTCCATCCGTCGGACCGTCCAGGAATACGGCTCGCCCTGTACCACCCTCCGCAGTTCCGCTCTTAAACCACCCGCGGTCTCTGGCGCCGCCCCTATGACGGGCGGACGTTGATCCGCGGGCGTACCAACACGTCCGTACGGACTCACGGTTCCGGGTTGCTGGCCCTTGCCAGCGACCTGGGCCAGCGGCTCTGACCGGGACAACCGGAGGCTACGAATGTGGAAGGCGTTGATGTCCGCGGCCTCGGTTCTGTGTGTGCTGTCCGCCACGGCGGCAGCAGCCCAGGACCGGCCCCGCACGGGGGACGAATTCGTGAAGGTCGCAGGAACCGAAGAACTGTTTCCGCGCTGCAAACGGGGAAAGCGACAGGCCATTGGGGTGAGCGGCGCCGCCGACGGCGAGTTCGCGCCGCGGACGCGACAGCCATGAGTTGCCCGTACTCGGCCGATTCGGTCTTTGCGATGCCGCCGAATCGTAGAGCTGCCGTGAATGATCCCTTCACGTTGGCGTCGGGTTGGTGTTCTCTTGCTGACCGTGTGGCTGCTGGCGGACACCTCGCGGTTTGCGTCCTGCGTTCCGCAGCCGGTGCACGGACCAGTGGCGACGCAGATCGGCGCCGGCCACGGCTCCGATATGGTCCCTGCGGCGGATCGGCAATGCTTTGGCCGCTCGCAAGTCGTGGACGTCATTCGCCCCGAGTTGTGTGTCACCCAAGAACCCGTTCCTATGGCCCCGCTGAAGCAGTTGCGATCGCCCGACATCTCGATTCGGACTTCCTCTCGACCGCCGCGTTTCTAGCTCCGTCGTGTAGTGCCTGGTGCTCCGTCCGCAGGTCTGTCGAGAATCGGCGTAGCTGTTTCTATCTGAAGGTCATCATGCGTAACGCACTAGTTCCCCTGCTGGGGCTCGTTCTGTCGATTCCGTTCTTGTCTGCACGTGTCGTAGTCCTGGCCCAGCAGTCGCCGGCCAATGGCGCCATCGCAGGAGCGGGAGCGACGACAACCAGCCAGTTCGTCGACCCGGCCGGGGGGCTTAGCGTGAATCAGCTGGTCCAGCTCGCGCTCTCACGCAACGCTGACCTCATGGCCACACGACAGCGGACCGTTGAGGCCCAGGGACTGCTCCGCCAGGCTGGCTTTCGGCCAAACCCCGTGATCGAGACCGAGTTCGGCAGCGGGTCCCCGATTGGGAATCCGGGCGAACGCGAGTTCAGCGTGGGCTACGGCCATGTCTTCGAGTTGGGCAGCAAGCGTGCCCGTCGCGTCGATGTGGGGCGAGCTGGACTGGACTTGGCTCGGCTCGAGATTTCTGATCGCGAACGGACACTCCGGGCCGAACTGCAGGACCGCTATATCGCGGCCATGGCCGCGATACGCAATCTGGAGGCGGTTGCGCAACAGTTCGAAGTTACGCAGCAGAGTTTGGCGGTGACGCAGCGGCGCGTGTCGGAGGGAGAGTCGCCGCGTGTCGAGCAGATGATCCTTCAGGCGGAAGTGGGTCGCCTCGAGGCAGACCGTCTGCTGCTTGCGAGCGAAGTGCAGCAGGAGATGCTGGCGCTTCGAGTGGTCGCCGGCATGGAGCTGAGCGAGCCGTTGGCTCTGCAGCCTGAGGGCGACCGGCCACCAGCCGGACTTACGCTCGACGCGGCATTGGAGCGCGGCCTTGCTTCTCGTCCCGACCTAGCAGCGGCCCGCGGGGAGGAGACGCGAAGTGGTGCTGAAGTGCGCCTGGCTCGCGCCGAGCGCGTACCAGACGTCGCCGCGCTGGTGCGCTATACGGACTCTCGGTCGTCGTTCAGTCAGTTCGGCTTCACCGCTTCAGGAGCGCTGGCCCAAGTGCGCGACCACGATCGTGTGTTGTTTGGGGGGCTGTCCATCACCCTTCCTCTGTTGTCCCGCAACCAGGGGCAGATCGAGGCGGCCCGCGCGCGCGAGACGGCGGCGGTGCTGCGGCGCCAACACATCACCCGAAGTATTGAGGCCGAAATTAGAGGGGCCTACGGACGATACCTCGCTGCGCGACAGGCCGTAGAGGTGTTCAGTAAGACCGTGATTCAGCCGGCCCAGGAAAGCGTCACCGTGCTGCGCGCCAGCTACACCGCGGGTGAAGTGCGCTTGTTCGACGTGCTTACTGAGCAGCGGCGCCTGATCGACACGCAGAAAGCATACACAGAGGCTATTCGACAGGAGGCGCTGGCGCGCGTGGCACTGGAACGCGCGATCGGCGTCCCTCTCCAGTAAAGGACGGATTCGAGATGCCGCAAGCAACATTCAGTGCTGTGACCCAACAAGAGTCGTCGCGCCGCCGGTGGTGGCTACTCGCGGGCGCCATCGCTCTTGTGGTCGCCGCAGCCGTGTTCTGGTCGCGGTCGGGTCCGTCGGTCGAACGCGAGGCCGGGGAAGGCGCCGCTGAAGCGAAGGAGACCGCAACGGCTACGTCGACGCTGCTCGAGATCGAGCCGGATGTCCAGCGCGCGGTGGGTCTCGCCGACGCGCCCGTGGAGGAGCGCTCCATCGCTGAGACGATTCAGACGACCGGCATAGTCGGCCCTGACGAGACGCGCCTCGCACGCATCAGACCGTTGGCGGACGGGCGGGTCACGGCGGTCGTCGGGACCCACACCCACGTCCAGACGGCCGACGAGCGGATTCTGCCCAAAGGTACGGCCTATCTGACGGACGTCGGGATGACGGGTCCTCACGATTCGGTGAT
>JABFSA010000091.1 GCA_013140775.1 Acidobacteriota bacterium
CCAGTGCCCAGCCCCAACGTGCCGTTTCCAGAGAACGCCGGCCTTGAAGCGCTTGCCGCAGATCCGGAAGCGGGAGCCGATGCTTACGTGGCCGGTGCGGAAGAGAGCGGCGAGACCTGGGTCTGTCGCGTATCCGCAACGTGCGTCAAAGGACCATCCGTCGAGAAGCCTCAGGAGTTCGGTCTCGTGGCGATCAAGCGATTGCCAGGAATGCGAACAGTTGTGCTGCTTCGGGCGTTCGACGCGGTCAGAGGCAGCCGTCTGTCGTTGCAGATCCTTCGCGCGGGCACCGTGCTCGCGAAGATGGACATGGCCGCGCCGGTGACGGTCGACAACTTCGAAGGGCTCGCGACGGTGCTGCGAGCCGACAACCGCGTGCGCATCTATCTGCTGTCTGATGACAACAGCAGCTCCACGCAGCGAACGCTGCTGCTTGCCTTCGACTGGCAACTTCGCTGATGTCGTGTTCGTGTCTGGTCCGGCTCCCCTCGACTACGCTCGGGGCAGAAAAGCCGGACCCCACGACTGAGGCTCGGCTGAAGCCGAGCACTACGAAAGACCAGTGCCTCTGACGGGCGTAGTGCGCGGCTTCAGCCGCGCCTCTCCATCATGGCCAGGAGCTTCGTCATCGTGGTGAGGTTTCGTGCTGTCCCGCTCTCGCCGACGATCCGAGTGGCTGCGCTCCAGAGGGGACTCTCTGCGATGCCACGGGCGCACCAGAGGTAGGCCACTCGCGGACCGAGGGCCAGTGCTTCAGGCGCCCATCGCTCCTTCATCAGCGGCGTGAGCCGCGTGGTCGTGGTCGCGTCTGCACACGCCATGATGACCAGGCGAGATGGATTGTCCGCCACCTTGGCCAGAGAATTGGCGCGCACCGCGTGCGAACATCGGTGGAACCAAGATCGCTGAAGAGCGATCGAAGATCGGCCATGGCAATCCGTTTCGCGCGCCCGACGTTGATGCCGCAAAGGAGCGCCACGCGCTGCGGCATTCAGGGCAGGCCTGACGTCTTCTTCACGACGCCGCCTTCGGCGTTGGCGAGCGGGTGATACGCGATGAACGCGGAAGGATCGAGCCCTCGCGCGATGCCTTTCACCTTCCCGATCTCGAGACGCGTGACCACGCAGTAGAGGATGTCCTGATCCTCTCCGCTCAGGCCACCCCGCCCCTTGAACACGGTGACGCCGCGGCCCAGTTCTCCAGTAATCGCTTCCCGGACCGCGCTGCTATGCCGGGAAATAATCGTGATGGCGGTGTATTCCTCCAGGCCGTAGAGGACGTAGTCGAGGGTTCGGGCGGCGGTGACGTACGTCAGGATCGAGTAGAGCGCCCCCTCGACGCCGAGCACCGACATCGCTGCGAGAAACAGCACCACATTGAACGCGAGGATGACGTCCCCCACTCGCAGCAGAGGATTGCGTTTGCTGATGAGCAGCGCGGCGATCTCCGTGCCGTCGAGCACCGCGCCGCCCCTCACCGCCAGCCCGATCCCTGCCCCCAGGAAGAAACCTCCGAAGACGGCGGTCAGGACGCGATCGTGCGTGACGTCAGGAAAGGGGACTGTCGCCAGCACGACGGCAAGCCCGACGATGGCGAGCACGCTGCGGAGGGCGAAGGCTGGCCCGATTTGTCGGTAGCCGACGGCGACGAACGGCAGGTTGATCACCGGCAGCCAGAGAGGGAGCGGATACGGTGTGACTTTCGAGAGCAGCATCGACACTCCCGTCACGCCGCCGTCGATGAAGTTGCTCGACAACAGGAATCCGTACAGGCCCATTCCGGCGGACAGAATGCCGAGGACGATGAGGAGAGTGTTGAGGAGTTCGCGGCCGACCCGAGACACGGTGCGGCTCATGATCCCATCAGAAGCATCCGGGCCGCAACGTCAGTCAGCGGCGTGGCTCTGGAACAATCGTCTCGCCGCGCGCGAGCATCGCGACCAGATCGGCGATCTTCTTTGCGCGTCCGGCAGGTGTCTTCATGTTGTTCGTCCGAAACGCCAGCGCGAAGAGATTCTGACGACCGAGTGCCTGAAATGTCTTGAGTGCTCGAGGGCTTGCGTCGATTGCCGCGCGGAGATCCTGGGGCACGGTCGCGATCGTGGCGGCGCGTATCGGAGCGTACGCGGCATCCCAGCGACCGTCAGACTTCGCGGCATCGACGTGGCGCTGTCCGTGCGGCGTCATGCGCCCGGCCTTCTTCAGCCTGGCGATCCGGTCCCGGTTGATCTGGCTCCAGACGCTCCGTGCTTTTCGAGGGGTGAACCGCTGCAGGAACGAGCGCTCGTCGAAGGCCTTGCGAAGTCCATCAATCCATCCCCAGCAGAGCGCGACGTCCACCGCCTGCGACCAGTCGATGCTCGGCAGGCCCGAACCCTTCTTGTGGATCTTCAGCCAGAGCTCGGTCTGGCGCGCGTGGTTGGCAGCCAACCATGTCTCGAACGCCCGCTCGGTTCGGAAGCTCTTGATTCGTCGAGGATCGGGGATCACCGGGGCTATTGAACGCAGCGTTCGGGAGTCGCCGGTCTGGGCAGCACAAGAGGGGCCGCGGCAACGGTATTGGTTTTCGCGAGCTCGTCGAAGGCGATCTGCTGAAGCGCGGTGACTTCCTGCCGGGAGAACCCGAGCTCGAATCCTGAACACTCGTTCTCGCCGAGCGATCGCGGATCACGCTTCGTGAGCACGCCGAAGATCGTCAGCGCTTCCAGATAGTACCCGTGCGCACTGGCGTGGTAGTGGTCGTAGGTCCAGAGGTTGAGCTTGCCTGCCTCGATGCCGTCGTACGGATTGTCATCCGCGACACCCGTGCGCATCGCGCGAAGCCACGCCTCTCCGACGGGCAGCACACCCGTTGCTGACGCCGCTGCGGCTGCCTTGTCGTACGCATCGCGAACGTCGCGCGCCATGACGTCAATCGAGTGTCCGGTCCAGGCGCCGGTTGTCGGATAGGTCTGATCCGCGCGCGCCCAGGTCGCCATCAGGTACAGCTGGACATCCGGGTTCCGCGACCGCAGGAACTCGGCCATGCGCTTGCTCGTGTCCACGAGTTTCGCGGGGTCGCGAGGCTTCGTCGCATCGAGCGTGCTGTACCCGTGCATGACGACCGTGTGCCATTCTCGCCGGCCGATGGCGCCGAGCTTGTTCTCGAGATGGAAGTCGAGGCCGGTGCCGGGCTCGGTTTCGAGGTAGACGTCGAAGTCGAGACCCGCCTGCTGCGCAAACGACTTGAAGAGCGCCGGCACACCGCCGATGCCTTCGTTGTTCAGGTCGGTCACGGTCGCGGAGCGATAGAAACGAACCGGCGAGCCGGCGCCGAAGGTGAAGCTGTTGCCGACGAACAGCACGCTGTTCTGCGACTGCGCCTCAACGGTGCTCGCAGCCAGAATCAGGCATGCGGCAACACCCAGGGCGAGCTTCATGTTCGTACTCCGTGTCTGTGGAAGGCCTTTGAACGAGACGTATCGACGCGGGATGTTAGCACGCGGCACCCGGTGTGGCCGCGATACAATTCGGGGCCATGAATGGTCTGTTATTGTCGCTTTTCCTCCTCGCCGCCGCTGCCGGTCAGGGCTCACCGGTTGCCGGTGTGGTGCTGGATTCAACAGGCGCGGCCGTGCCCGACGCCGCAGTGCGGCTCGAGGTCTCCGGCGTCGCCGTGAACGATGTCCGCACGTCAACCGATGGGCGCTTCATGTTTCCCGGCGACGTGGCGCGTCCCGCCCGAGTGGTGGTGACGGCAGCGGGTTTTGCGTCGCAGGTGGTGGACTTGCAGGAGAACAGCGCCGACCTGCGCATCACGCTCGATCCAGCGCCCTTTTTCGAAGCGGTCAACGTCACGACCTCTCGCACGACCATTCCACGGGCAGATCCAACAGTCACGGTCACAGTCATCTCGTCGGCGGAGCTGCTGAACTCCGCGGCGGTCTCGATCGACGACGCGCTGAAGACGGTGCCGGGTTTCACGCTCTTCCGCCGCACCTCGTCGCGCGTCTCGAATCCCACGTCGCAAGGGGTCTCGCTGCGGGGTGTCGGTGGCACGAGTGCCAGCCGCTCGCTCGTGCTGGCGAATGGGATTCCACTCAACGATGCCTTCGGCGGCTGGGTGTACTTCGACAAGATTCCGCAGGCCGCGATCGACCGCATAGAAGTGCAGCGGGGAGGTGGCAGCGACTTGTACGGAGCGGACGCCGTCGGCGGAGTTGTGCAGATCCTGACCGTCAGACCCGGACGGCCGATGGGCAGGTCGGTATTCGAAGTCGGCAACCTCGGTACCGGACGTGCTTCGGTCTTCGGCGGGGCGCGCACCGGGGGATGGGTCTACAGCGCTGCAGGGGAGTGGTTCAAGACAGACGGATACATCCCCGTGGCCGTGGATCAGGATCCGGGGATCGCCGGCCGAGGTCCGGTGGATGTGGAGCTGAATTCCGAGCATCGCGCGGCCCTTTTATCAATCGGCTATCAGGCGGCCAACGGGTGGCGCGTCGATGGCAGCGGCAGCGTCTTCGATGAAGATCGCCAGAACGCCACACGTGCATCCATCAACGCGACGGCATCACGCCAGTTCGCCGTTGATGTGACCGGTGGCGTGCGCGGTGGCCTCGTTGCCGTGCGTGGCTTCGGGGGAACGCAGGGGTACGACCAGACGTTCTCGGCCGTCAACGCCACGCGCACCTCGGAGGCTCTCAACAGAGTTCAACGAGTGCCCACCGAAGCCAGCGGCTTCGGGGGGCAGTGGGTGCAGCCGATGGGGCGCCACGCCTTGCTGGTGGGGGGCGAAATGCGATCGATCGAGGGCACGAACATCGAAACGCCATATAACGCCCAGGGCGTGCCCCTGGCGACGGTGCAGTCGGGCGGGACGCAGCGTCTGGGCTCAGGATTCGCGCAGCTGACACTCAATGTCAGCGATCGACTGACCGTCGTCACAGGCGGGCAGGTGAGCGGGTGGAAGACCGAGTCGAGCACCACCGCCTACAGCAGGACTCAAGGATCTCTCAATCCGCGCGGATCGTTTGCCTATCGCGTTGGTGAAGGCGTGACAGTTCGTGCGTCCGCGTATGGCGGGTTTCGCGCGCCGACACTCAACGAGTTCTATCGCGGCTTCCGCGTGGGCAGCACGCAAACCAATGCGAACGAGGCGCTCCTGCCCGAGCGGCTGACGGGGGGCGATGCGGGCGTACAAATCAGTCGGGGTGTGGTCTCGACGCGGATCACGGCGTTCTGGAACGTCCTGGACGACGCGATTACGAACGTCACGGTGTCGAGCACGCCTGCGCTCATCACGAAACTGCGCGCCAATGCCGACAAAATTCGCGCGTCTGGTTTCGAGTTCGAAGGGGAGGCCCGGCTTCCCCGCAACCTCAGCCTGACCCTCGCAACCGGCATCGTGAGTTCCAGATTCAAGGGGGACACGAATCTCCGGGACAACCGCGTGCCGCAAATCCCCGAGTACAACGTCGGGATCGGTGCGCGGTATGTGGATCGCGGCTGGACCGGATCGGCGCAGTTGCGCGTCACTGGTCCGCAGTTTGAAGACGACTTGAACGTCTTCACTCTCCGACGTGCCACCGTGCTCGATGTGTATGGTGGTCGCAATCTCAGCCGGCAGATCCAGGTGTTTGCTGCCGTGGAGAACCTCTTCGACAACGAATACGACGTCGGTCGCACGCCGATCCTGACAACTGGCCTTCCGCGTGCCGCGCGGGTTGGTGTGCAAATCGCTGTTCCCTGACGCCCCGGGAAGTCATTCCGTTGACCCTCCCGCGGAACCGCCCGTGACCTTGATGTCTTCGGTTCGCTCCCACGTTTTCTTATCGTGTGCCGTGACGGCAGTGCTCGCCGTACCCTGGGACGTTCAAGGCCAGGAGCCAGCCCTGTTTGGTCCTCCTCCTCCGCAGTCGCCGGCGGTCGTCGCACGCGATGCCGAGGGCCATGCCAGCATCCGAGCCGTACGTGTCGCGGCCCCGCTGCGGATCGATGGCGAGCTCACAGAGCCGCTGTACACCTCGGTGCCATCCATCTCCGGATTCGTCCAGGTGGAACCGGCCATCGGCGAGCCGGCAACCGAACAAACCGAGGTCTGGTTCGCGTTCGATGACGACAACGTGTACCTGTCCTTCAAGAACTGGGACAGCGTGCCGGAGCGCCGCATTGCCACCGAGATGCGTCGCGATGTCGGGAACTTTATCAACGGCAACGACATGTTGAATATCTTTCTCGATAGTTTCTATGACCGTCGCAACGGGCTGTCGTTCTCGATCAACTCCATTGGCGCGCGGAATGATGGGCAGCAGATCGGTACGCAATACAACGGCGACTGGAACCCGATTTGGGAACACGCCGTTGGCAGATTCGACGGCGGATGGACGGTTGAAATGGCGTTACCGTTCCGGTCGTTCCGCTATCGTCCCGGGCGCGAGCAGGTATGGGGATTCAACGTGATGAGGACCGTGAGGTGGAAGAATGAACTCTCGGTTCTAACCCCTGTTCCCGCAGGACGTGGCAACAGCAGTGCGCAGTACGCCGCACTGGCGGCAACCGTCGTGGGAGTCGAAGCGCCTCCGCCCGCTCGAAATCTCGATATCAAGCCTTACGCGATCGGCACATTGACGACCAATCGAAACGCCGCGCTATCCAACGACCTCGACCGGGATGCTGGGATTGATGTGAAGTACGCCATCTCCCAGAACGTCGTGGCGGACCTCACGTACAACGCTGACTTCGCCCAGGTCGAGGCCGACGAGCAACAGGTCAACCTGACGCGTTTCAGTCTGTTTTTTCCGGAGAAACGCGAGTTCTTTCTCGAGAATCGCGACACGTTCTCGTTCGGCAACGTCACCAACGGTGGGGACGCGCCTGTGCTGTTCTACAGTCGCCGCATCGGGCTCGAAGAAGGGCTGGCGGTGCCGATTCAGGGAGGCGGCCGGCTCACAGGACGGATTGGTCAGTATACGGTCGGCCTCTTGAACATTCAGACGGACGACCTCGATCGCCGCAGCGGCGCGCCGATCCCTGGCGCCAACTTTTCCGTGATGCGGGTCAGACGCGACATCCTCAGTCAGAGCAGCGTCGGCGCGATCATGACTCACCGATCCCAGAGCGTGGCGTCTCCCGGGTCGAACAGCGCGTACGGCGTGGACGGCACCTTCAACTTCTTCAACGACCTCGCCATCAATACGTATTGGGCACGAACGAGGACGGAAGGGGTGCGGCGGGACGATACCAGTTACCGCGCGCAGGTGAATTTTCCAGGCGACCGCTACGGCGTGCAGATCGAGCGGCTTCGCGTGGACGAGCACTTCAATCCCGAGGTCGGGTTTCTGCGGCGCCCCGACATCAGGCGCACGCTCGGGGAGTTCCGTTTCAGTCCTCGACCAGCGAGGATGCCTTCGGTCCGCCGGCTTGTCGGGATTGCGTCGATCGACTATGTGGAGAACGGCACCAGTCGCGTCGATGCACGGGAACAGTCCGGAGAGTTCGCAGTGGAGTTCCTGAACGCAGACCGGGTGAGCGTCACCTACACCGACCAGTACGAGTTCATTCCTCGACCCTTCAACATTGCAAGGGGCGTCACCGTGCCTGTCGGCGGATACGGATGGCAGAACGTTCGCCTCGCGTTCAACTCGCGACCCCAGCGCATGATGGCCGCCAATTTCTCGTTTGAACACGGAACCTTCTACAGCGGCGATCGCACAGCCTTCTCTGCGAGCCGCGGACGCCTGGCGCTGACTCCACAGATTTCGATCGAGCCGACCTACTCGGTCAACCGAGTGAAGCTGCTCGAGGGTAACTTCACGACCCATCTGGCCGGATCCCGTCTGACGTACACCCTGACCCCCTGGATGTTCACCAGCGCCCTGGTGCAATACAACTCGGCCGCACGCAGCCTGTCCGCCAACGTTCGATTCCGATGGGAGTACCAGCCGGGGAGCGAGCTCTTCGTGGTCTACAACGATGAGCGCGACACCCGTCTCTCCGGCTTTCCTGAGCTCACCACGCGGGCATTCATCGTCAAGATCAATCGGCTTTTCCGCTTCTGATCCACTGAAATGGGGTGTCGCGCGACGATCGGCTGTCGTGTATGATGCCGCCGCCGCAGCATCATCCTCGGCTAGGGGGCCTGCATGACTCGTCGCACAACCGCCGCGCTCGCCGGCCTTCTGTGTCTCGGCGCATTTTCCATCCTGCGCGCACAAGGTGCGGCCGATCTGATCTTGTCGAATGGCAAGATCATTACCGTTGACGAGCGCTTCACGATCGCCCAGGCCGTTGCGGTGCGCGGCGATCAGATCGTCGCCGTCGGTACGAACCAGGAGATTGAGCGGCTCGCCGGCCCTGGCGCGCGACGCATTGACCTGCGCGGCCGGGCGGTCATCCCCGGGCTCATCGATAACCACATGCACCTGCTGCGATACGGCACCACCTGGCGCTATGAGGTGCGCTGGGATGGTGTCGAGACGCGCAAAGAGGCGCTGGAGATGCTCCGCGCCAGGACGAAGACGGTCAAGCCCGGGGAGTGGATCTACACGCTGGGTGGCTGGGCGCTCGAACAGTTTGCCGATAATCCGAAGCCATTCACACGCGAAGAGCTCGATCGGATTGCACCAGACAATCCCGTGTTCCTGCAGGCGTCCTACTTCGAAGCGTTTCTCAACAGCAAAGCGCTGGAGAAGCTCAATATCGAGCGCCCGGGTGAAGCCGTGGGCGTCGATCGCGATGCCGCCGGCCGCGCGACGGGAAGACTGAACGAGCCGGGATTCCGCGCGCAGGTCGGCAATCTGCCGATCGCGTCGGACTCCGAGATCGAGGCCAGCTCGCTCGGCATGATCCGCGAGCTCAGTCGTTCGGGACTCACGGCATTCGGCAGCGCGGGCTGCGAGACGGATGTGCTGTCGCGGTATCGGCAATGGGCCGACCAGGGACGCCTCGACATCAGGGTGTTCTGCATTACCGCACCGGGCGGAACGGGCGATCAGCTGCTCTCGCGCATAGGCCAGATGAAGCTGTTCGGAGGCGACAAGTACATCGATCACCACACGTATGGTGAGCAGGTGCTGGGCGCGTTGTCGGATCCGATGTTTGAGCATCGTCGCGAGACGCGGGCGGAGGATCTGGCCCAATGGCGAAAGATCGTGACCGAGATCGCGAAGGCCGGGCTTCCCCTTCACGTGCATACGAACTTCACGGAAACGATCGACGCGTTCCTGGATCAGATCGAGGCGGTGGACAAGGAGTATCCGGTCCGAAACCTGCGATGGGTGCTGGCGCATCTCAACCAGCCGACGACGGCACAGCTCGAGCGGATGAAGAAGCTGGGGCTTTACGCCGCCGTGCACCCGTGGGCCGTGATCAACGGTGGCATCAACATCCGTCAGTTTGGCGATGCCGCCTACGATATGGCGCCGCTCGCAACGATTCAGCGCAGCGGAATCTCGTGGGGATTCGGCAGCGACGGCAGCCGTGCCAATCAGATCCTGCCGTTCCAGACACTGAGCTGGGCGGTGACGGGAAAGATGGTCGGCGGCACGAAGGTCCTTCGGCAGACGATCAGCCGCGAGGATGCGCTCATCGCGCACACGCGGAAGAACGCCTACCTGGTGTTCCAGGAGGACAACCTCGGGTCGATTCAGACAGGCAAGCTCGCGGATCTCGTCGTCCTTGATCGCGATTACCTCACCATTCCGGCTGAGCAGATCAAGGACATCAGGCCTGTGATGACGATCATGGGTGGCCGGGTCGTGTACGACTCGACGGCACGTTAACTCGATAAGGAGAGTGCAATGGCGGTGAGCACGGCAAGGCGGATCCTTCTGTTGGTCGCGCTTCTCATGAGCCCCTGTGCGGTCTTTGCGCAGGAGGCAGTACTGACCGGGACGGTCGCAGACTCCACTGGAGGCGTCCTTCCGGGCGTCACAGTGACGGCGGTGCACGAAGCCACCGGAAACCGGTTCGAGGCTGTGACTGACGAGCGCGGCGTCTACCGCATTCCTGCGCGCGTTGGCGGATATCAGATCACCGCCGAGCTTGCGGGATTCACCACCGTCACTCGTCCAGGTCTCCAGCTGCTGGTCGGTCAGACGGCGGTCGTGAATCTTCAGATGGCGCCGTCCACGGTGCAGGAGACCGTCACGGTCACCGCCGAGGCGCCGCTCCTGAACGTCGCCACCTCCAGCCTGGGCGGCAACATCGATCCGCAACAGGTGCAGGAGCTCCCGGTTCAGGGACGCAACTGGATGTCGCTCGCGATGCTGGCGCCGGGCAGCCGCATGACGAACCCTGATGACAACACGCCGATTGCGAACCGCGGCGCGGCTGGTGACATCCGGCAGTATCAGTTCAACCTCGACGGCCAGCAAGTCACGTCCGAAATGGGCTTCGGAGGCCAGCCGCGCTACAGCCAGGATTCCATCGGAGAGTTTCAGTTCATCTCCAACCGGTTCGATGCCACGATGGGCCGGTCGGCAGCCGTGCAGGTGATTGCCGTCACGCGGTCAGGAACGAACCGGCTGTCGGGGTCAGTGCGCGGGAACTTCCGCAACAGCAAGTTCAATGCGGAAAATCCTGTCCTCAAACGAGTCGTACCTGTGGACAACCAGCAGATTGCGTTCACGCTCGGTGGCCCGATCATGCGCGACAAGCTGCACTTCTTCGGACACTATGAGTACGAGCGCGAGCCGCGGACGAGCATCTGGAACACACCGTATCCCGCCTTCAACGTCGAGCTGAAGGGCAACGAAACGATCAAGATGGGCGGTGGCCGCGCCGACTACCAGCTCTCACCCGCGATTCGGGTGATGGGCAAGGTGAGCGTGTCGGAGCGGTGGCAGCCTTTCGGTGCGGGCAACAACCAGCACCCGGCGGCAGCCGGCAGCAATGCCGAAACCAATCGCGAGTACCTGGGGCAGATGACACACGTGCTCAGCAACCGGATGCTGAACGAAGTGAAAGTGGGGAAGACCCGCTGGATCTTCAGGAACGCGAACATCACCACCTGGAATAATCACTGGCAGAAAGCCATCGGCGTCACGACGGGATCGCCCCGCATCACGTTCACCGGGTTCACCATCGGCGGCAACAACTTCTTCCCGCGTCACGGCGCGCAGGACAACTGGAGCGTCCGCGACGACTTCACGTTCTCGTACGAGGCCAAGGGCCGTCACGACATGAAGGCCGGCTTCGACGCGGTGATCATCATCGACGATGGGAATAACTGTCAGGCGTGCATGGGCAACATCGACGCCCGTGGCGTTGCGAACGGCGCCGCCATTCCGACGGCCGCGCAGCTGCAGGCATGGTTCCCGGACGCATGGAACGCAGACACCTGGAATCTGGCGGCCATCTCACCGTGGGTTCGCACCTACAGCATCGGTGTGGGCGACTACGCGACACACGATGTCCGTCCCCAGTACGCCGGATGGCTGCAGGACGACTGGCAGTTCTCGCAAAACCTGACGCTCAACCTGGGCGCGCGGTACGACCTCAACGTCAACGGCAGCGGCAACGAGTACGCGGTGCCGCCGTTTGTGGATGCGGGCCGGCCCAACGACACCAACAACCTCCAGCCCCGTCTCGGGTTTGCCTACAAGCTCGGTGACCGCACCGTACTGCGTGGCGGCTCGGGCGTGTATTTCTCCTCGACGCTGCAGATCGACACTTACTTCATGGCGCAGATCGATCGGCTGGCGGTGATGCAGCTCACGAACGACGGCCGGGCGAACTTCGCGGCTGACCCGTTCAACGGGGGGGCGCTGCCCACGCTGCAGCAGGCGCAAGCCCAGTTCTGCAACGTTCGGAATGTGCCAGGTTGCATTCGCCGCTCGATGCAGGAACTGATGTCGCCGGAAGAGTTCTCGAAGCACCTGGCGCGCACGTGGCAGTCGTCGATCGGTCTGCAACGGCAGGTGGGCAATACCATCGCGGTCGAAGCCGACTACGTCTACAGCCAGGGGCGCAATGAAAAGGAAGTCGTCGAGAACATGAACCTGACGTACGACCCTGTCACCGGCGTGAACTACCCGTTCTCGGACATCTCCCGTCGCGCGTATCCGGACTACGGCGCCATCTCGATGGTCGTCCGCGAGGGATGGTCGAGCTATCACGCGCTGCAGACGGCCGTGACCAAGCGGCTCAGCAATCGCTGGCAGGGTTCGGCGACCTACACGCTCTCGGGATTCTGGGATGCGATGCCGAAGCCGTTCTCAGGGATCGCGCAGGTGCCGTTCGATACGCAGCCCGACATGGGCGGGGAGTTCACGCTCTCCGCTTCCGATCTGCGTCATCGCGGCGTGTTCAACGGCATCTGGCAGGTCGGACATGGCCTGCAGGTGAGCGGTATCTACTTCGTGGCGGTTGGGCAGCGCGCGCAGACAATCTACGGTGGCGACCTGCGGCAGATCGCCGGTATCGGCGGTGGCGAGGCGCTCGCGCGTCAGAGGCTCCGTCGCGACGGCACGGTGGTGCCGCGCAACGACTTCACGCAGCCGACAAGGCACCGCGTGGACGCGCGCATCCAGCAGCGGATCTCAATCGGCCGCGTCGCGGTGGACGGCATTGCCGAGGTTTTCAATCTGTTCAATTCGCCGAACTACACGATTGAGACTACCGAGAGCAGCAGCCAGTTCAACCAGGCGATCCTGGGCGAGAACCGCCGGGCGCAGTTCGGGTTCCGGCTCACGTTCTAGGATCGTTCGGGTCGTTCGGAACGTCCGAACGACCCGAACGTGTTTATGCTTTTCGTGGTGCCACGGCGGTGATGTCGCAGAGCACCTTCGCCCCGGGCACGCCGCTTGGCACGACCCGGGTGGTCCGGCACGGCCGCCAGCTCCCCATTCGCTCGGTCATCGGACTGAACGCCGCGCCTTCGCCTGTGCGGTCGAGCACGATGACGTGCTGCCAGGTCACACCGGCCGCCTTGAGCATCCGCTCGACATTGTCCACCAGCATCTTCTCCTGAGCCGCCGTGTCCTGCGGCAGCACGAAACTGCCCGGGTTCCACGGGTCAACGTCGATGGGATATGCGGTGATCCCGGAGAAGTAGATGAGGTCTACGTCGCTTCGCACCCTGATGGCGGGCGCGAGGGTCATGCCGGGCTCCACGAGCAACGGTTCGACGCCAGGCAGCGGGCCCTTCGTGACCTGCGCGCGGCGCGGCGCCGCTGCCGTCATCTGATAAAGCACGTTCACGCCCGGGACACCGACGCCGCTTTCCGTGACGCGCAGGCTGGTGCTGCACGAGCGCCAGTCGCCCTGCTTCGCCCCGAAGTTCACACCGCCACCGCCCGGGGCGGTGAAGCTGACCCGGAAGATCAGATGCTGCCAGGTGATCCCGGCGGCTTGAAGAATGCCTTCAAGGTGTTCGGTCGCCAGCGCTCCGCGGGCGGCCGGATCTGTCGGCAGTTTGAACTCGCCGGGATTCCACGGATCCACCTTGTAGGGATAGGCGCTCAGGGCAGACATGAAGACAAGATCCATGTCCTTGCTCACCATGATCCCCGGGGCGTACCCGGTACGCGCGACAATTTCCGGCCGCGGGAGCACTGAGGCGAGGCCTTTCACCGGCGCGGGAGTCGCATACTTCGC
Organism: Acidobacteriota bacterium; assembly: GCA_013140775.1. Taxonomy (GTDB): domain Bacteria; phylum Acidobacteriota; class Vicinamibacteria; order Vicinamibacterales; family UBA2999; genus JABFSA01. The sequence continues at coordinate 13,578 of JABFSA010000091.1, forward strand.
CACGGCCTCGGAGTCCGGCACGACCCACATCTCGATCTCGAGCCTGGCCTGCGGGGACGAGAGCCCCTCGATTTCGTACACGCTCATCGGCGGCCATGAGTCCCGGAAGTAGTCCGCCATCACGGCTTCGATCTGCTTCGACTCGTCCAACCGCTTCTGGAAGCGCGTCACCTTCACCACATGCTTCCAGTCGAGACCCATCCAGTCCAGGATCTCCTTGTGGTTGCGCATCGTCAGCCTGGTCTGAAGCCGGATGTCTTCGGGCTGGACGATCTCTTCTTTCTCGAAGTGGGGATGGTTGTGGTACAGCTCCATCGACGTTTCGCCCGAGTGGGGAATGATGCCGTTGGCGAGCGACGCGCGGGAGAACGTGATGCGGGGGATTCCGGCCCGTGGCGGCGTCGCCTGGCCAACCGCACCTTCTGCCCATGCGGGCACGACCGAGGTGATGGCGCCCGCGGCGCCGGCCGCCACCGTGCCCCAGCCCAGTGACTTGAGTAGTTCTCGACGATCCATGTGGACTGCCATTGGGTGTGTCTCCTAGAACGTCAATCGGAAGCCGAACTGCGCTGTCCGGTTCTGGCCTGTCACGCGTTGCAGATATTGCCGGCTGCTTTCGTCCGTGTTGATCGTCCAGTTCGGCGAATTGAAGACGTTGAACATTTCGGCGATACCGTCGATCGCGAGGCGTCCGAGCGGAACCCGTTGCTGGATACGCAGGTCCACACGTCGTCGGGCCGGCTGCGTGTAGTCGTTGCGCGGGACGATGGTGCCGTCCGGGCGCAGCCGCTGCCGTCTCAGGGCCTGCGCACCGGCGCCGCCACCCAGTCCTCGGAGGTCGCCGCCGTACACCGTCGCGGCGCGTTCTCCGATGCCGGTGTAGTACAGCCCGCTCAACTGGAAACCGCGTCCGACCTGCCAGATGCCGTTGAAGACGGCCCGGTGACGAAGGTCGGTCGAGCCCAGCGTGAACTCACCGCCCAGATCCGGGGCGGCGTTGGTCACCTGTTGCAGGCCGCTGTGTGGCAACGCTTCTTCATCCCACAGCCCCGACAGCGTGTAGGTGGCCGATGCCTGCCAGCGATTACTCATTCGCTTTGTCCACGCGGTTTGCAGCGCGTGATAACTCGATCGGGCCGTGCGGACCTGCATCGAGATCAGGCCGAACTCCGGATACGCGCGACGCGCGTTGTCGGTGAAGCGGTAGTTGGCGCCGGTCGCCGGGTCGACCGTCAAGTTGACGTTGTCGATGATGTCCTTCTCGTTGCGACCCTGGCTGTAGACGTAGTCGGCCTCGAACGCCATCGTTGAACCGACCTGACGCTGGAAGCCCATCGATGTCTGCCAGGTGCGAGCGAGGTCGATCGTGTACTCGGGCACAGCCAGTTCCTGCACTGTTTCACGCAGACAGCCGGGCACGTTTCGCACGTGGCAGAAGCGTGGACGAGCCTGCTCCAGCGTCGGAAGCGGCGCGCCGTTGAGAGGGTCCGCGGCGAAGTTGGCTCTGCCGTCGTTAGTGATCTGGATGACGCTGTTCTGAACCGCGTGGGCCATCCAGTAGGTTTCCACCGACAACGGTACCGCGTAATACAGACCCGAGCCGCCTCGAAGCACGGTTCGATCGGTCAGCCGGTATGCGAATCCGAGCCGAGGCGCCACGTTATTCGTGTCGTCCGGCTTGCCGGCTTCGACGAACGGCGGAACGCTGTACTCCTTGCCGCTGGCATTGAGGCTCAGGTCGTAGCGGACTCCAAGGTTGACGGTCAACTTCGGCGTCATCAGCCAGTCATCCTGCAGCCACGTGCCGATCTGGGGTCGCGCATCGTCGGTGAAGAAGTTGCCGACTCCCACGTCGTAGGTGCGAACGATTGGGGAGATGGCTGCCAGGTTCCAGGTGTCGGCGTTGAACGGGTCGGGGAAGAGCGCTTCGATGTTGCTCGGCAACGGACCACCCCTGGCGTCGATTACGCCCATGCACCGCCGGCAGCTGTGGCCGTAGTCGCGGTAACGCAGATACTCGCCGCCTGTCTTCAGGTCGTGACGTCCCGCGGCTTCATATGCGAACGTGAAGTCGTCACGAATGCTCCAGATCGTCTGCACGCCGTCCTGCGGGTAGAACTGGTTGCCGGCGATGGTAAAACCCGTGAATGTGATGCGCGGCGAGCCCGTCGTGACACCTCCGGGATGCGAATCCGACTCGGTGGACGCCTGCCAATGATTCGACCATGTCGTGAGGTTGGCCTGGTCGAAGTAGTACTTCGTGAAGCCGCCCTGGATCTCGTTCACGGCCCGGTTGCTGATGACCTGCGTGAACTGCCCCAGATATTCGCGGTTGACGTCAGCCTGGGAGCCGGTCTCCGCCGGATGGTTGATGCCACCGACCCCGAAGGGCTGAAACTTCTTGGCGTAGGACACCTTGCCCATGAGCCGCATGCCTGGCGACAGCTGATAGTCGAGGCGACCGCCGCCAAGTTTCACCGAGTCGTTCCCTTCGAGCTCCACGTTGAAGGCCGGGAAAGGCGTGTTCCAGATGCTGACCCTCGGCTCGCGTTCGTACTCGAAGTGTCCGAAGAAGTGCAGCTTGTCGCGAAGAACCGGTCCACCAAGGGTGAACGCGATCTGCTGGTTGTCGATCGGTACCACACGGTTGAGCACTGGGTTCTCTGCGTTGAACCGGCTGTCTCGAAAGTTGCCCCTGACCGAGCCCGCGAACGCGTTGGTCCCGGAACGCGTGATGGCGCGGACCTGCACGCCGGACGACCGGCCGAGTGTCGCGTCGAACCGGTTGGAGATGAACTGGAATTCACCGATGGATTCCTGGCTGTAGCGCGGCTGTCCTCCGAACCCTCGTTCGGATGACACCTGCTGCCCGTCGAGCGTGAGCTGGAACTCGCGCTGCTCACCGATGTTTCTGTCCGGGACAGGCGTGGTCGCGGCGTCCGATGTCATGCGGCTGCCAGGGGCGAGCATCGCCAGTGCCATCCAGTTACGGCCCTGCACGGGCAACTCCTGCACCTGTTCGGGGTTGATATTGCCCCCGAGGCTCGATGTGGCGACATTGAGCAGTGGAGCCTCCGCAGAGACCGTCACGGTCTCCTGCACCTGCGACACCTCCAGCTCCAGGTCAACGGTCGCGGTCTGTCCGATCAGGACCTGGACGCCGCTGCGCACCACTGTTCCGAAGCCCGAGAGTTCCGCCGTCAACTGGTAGCCGCCGACACGTGCCGGTATCCGATAGATGCCGCGCTCGTCGCTGACGGTTTCGAAGCGGTTTCCCGTACTCTCATGGAGCGCCACGATCGTCACACCTGGCAGCACGCCGCCAGATGAGTCGGTCACAGTGCCAGCCAGCACCGCCTCCTGGGCGTAGCCCGCGGCCGGCAGGGCGAGGAGTCCTATCCAAATCAGAATCGCCAGACGTCGCATGATTCCGTCCTTCATAACGTTCCAGCGCATGCTGCGGCGCAGCACGCGATCAGGAAATATTCAGTTGTGAGTTGGGGCAGGAACAGCGAGGTCCGAGCCGAAGAAAAACCAGCGTCGAGGCTGACTTGATCGCGAGGAGCACGGTACCGTACGGCGTCAGGCGCCGTCAATCCGGACGTTGAACTGATCGGTGTGCGTCGTGCGTCAGACGACGAGGGTGGATGTTCGCGACGAATGCGGATTCGCGCGAAGCAGACGATCGGTGAGGACACTCCAGACGGCGAACGACAAGCGGCGTCGATCGTGGCGCGCGATGTCTTTCCGCCAGAACTGTCCGAGCACGAGCTGGCACTCGCTGTCGAGATCGCCGATCTCGAGCGGAGTCTTGTGCTCGACCGCGTATCGCGCGAGCACTTCTGGCGACGGGCCTTCGCTGTTGGCAATAACAACGTCCACGGGCCGGCCGATCGCTTTCTCAATCCAGCGCGCGGCATCGGCCGCCGTGAACCCGGACATCCCTCGTCCTTCGGTCAGCAGGTTCGCAATGAGAATCACTGGCCCTCGCACCTCGGCCAGCGCTTCCTTCACGCCACGCACCAGCACCGGCGGCATGAGGCTTGTGAAGAAGCTTCCGGGTCCGATGATGACCGCGTCGAACCCCCGGATGGCATCAGCGACGGTGGGGTGAATGGAGGCATCCGGGGCCAGCCAGAGACGCTTGACCTGGTGTCCGCGCAACTGTTCGGCATCAACCTCGACCTCGCCCTCGCTCAGCGAACCGTCCTGATACTCGGCACAGATCGACGCGCGTTCGATGGTGACCGGCCACACGCGCCCCCGACAACCGAGCAGCCCTCGCAAGCCGTCTACCGCCGCCAGAAAGTCCCCGCTGTACTGCTCCATCATCGACAGCAGCAGATTGCCGCCCGTGTGCCCGCCCAGCTTTTCGTGGTGCTCGAGCGTCGGCAGGCGGGCCAACAGCACCCGACGCGCCTCACCCTCGTTGCGCGCGAGCGCAAGCGCGCACTTCAACACGTCTCCCGGAGGCAGAACTCCCAGTTCGTCCTTCAATTGCCCGGAGCTTCCGCCGCTGTCGAACATCGTCACCACGGCATTGAGCGTGAGCCAGGGGTTGGACTTGAGGCCCCCGAGCAGGCTCGGCAGGCCCGTTCCGCCCCCGAAGCATCCGATGTTCAGTTCCCGAAGTTCCATTCCACCCATTCTATCGGCCGGTGAGCCACCAATCGATCCTCCGCACTTTCGCATCCCGCACCTCCACACCCCGCACATCCGAGCCCCGCCCCTCTGGGACTGTCTTTCCAGCTACAATCCCGCCCATGACGTCCTCGTCGCCGCTCGTCGTGGCGGTTGCTCTTGTGCTTGCTGCGGCCGCGGGTGGGTGTTCGACAACTTCCGCACCTCCCGCGGAACCCGCTACCAGTCCGGCTGCCGATTCCCGCGCGGATTCAGCCGAGAACGTGCGGCTGATTGGCCACAACGACCTCCAGGGCCGCGAATCGCTCGTGGTTGTCGCCAGGGCCGACGCGGCCAATGGCAACTGGGTGTATGTCGGGCATCATGAGAACTTCTGGGACGAGACACAGAAGCTCAACGACATCACGGGCAAAATGGAGTGGAACGGCACGTCGATTCTCGACGTCAATGACGCCGCCAACCCGAAGCTCGTGTGGCACATTCCCAACGATGCCAACGCGAGTTCACGCAGCGTGTCGGTCGTGTACGACTACAAGTTCGATGGTTCCGGCAAGGACTACCTCATACGCAATTCCGAGTACGGGGACACGTTCAAGTTCCAGATCTTCGACATCACGTCACGTGGCACGGACCCGGCACAGATCGCGCTCGTGTCGGAGATCACCGCGACGCCTCAGAATTCGTGCGGGCGTGGCTGCGGCGGCACATTGATCGGCCGCGCGCACAAAGGGTGGTGGTCGCAGGAAACCGGCTACTTCTACTCGGCTGCTGGCGAACCTGGCTTTCGGAGCACGCTCGCCCAGATCTGGGATCTCAAGGATCCGACGCAGCCGAAGTTCGTCGGCCGGATGTGGATTCCCGGCCAGAAGGACGGCGAAGCCGGTTTCGAAGGGCAATATGCGCATCACCCGAACGTGGACGAAGAGAACAAGCGCGTCTACATCGGCTACCGGGAAGCGGGGCAGACTGCTGCGTTCGACATCTCCAATCCCGCGACTCCGAAGCTCATCTGGTCGCTGGACATGAACCCGCCACACCGTGGACCGCATACCGTTTCGCCGATCGTCTACGACCGCGTGCCGAATTTCGGTGCGGACGTGCTGCCGAGAAAATACGCGCTGGTTGTGGACGAAGCGGGTGCAGCCGAAGACCTCGCTCCGTGTCGAGGTGTCAGGTCCAAGTCGTACATGCTGGACATCACGAACGACATGAAACCGTTTCCGGTGTCAGTCTGGCAGGTGCCGGCCGATCAGTACTGCAACAAAGGCGGCAGGTTCGGCCCGCATCAGAATGCCGAGACAGTCAACGGTCACATCAATCGCTTCGACGACAAGCTGGCATGGCTGGCGTACTTCAACGCCGGCATCAGAGTGGTGGACCTGTCGGATCCCTACAACCTGCGTGAGGTAGGGTCGTACGTCCCCAAGCCCACGGAAAAGTCCCACCCAATCGAGAAGGGCCAGGCGGTCGCCATCCAGATCAACGACATCGACCTCGATGATCGTGGACTCGCGTACGCGTCGGATCGAACCGGAGCTGGACTGTTCATCCTGCAATACACCGGCACGTCCGCGCGTCAGGGTTCGTAACGTCTTCCTCGCATGTCTCTGAGCCGACGCGCGGTACTGAGCCAGCTGCTGCTGGGTGCGCCCCTTGGTGGGGCGCTGCTGGCGAGCCGTGCGTACACGCAGGCCCCCACTCGCACGTCGTGGCTGAATCCGTATCGCGACGCGACATCTCGCCTGATCCACGCTTCCACCAAAGATGACTTTGCCTGGCGAAGGCTGGCAGAGCTGACGGATACGTTTGGGCATCGGCTCAGCGGATCGGAAAACCTCGAGCGTGCGATCGGCTGGGCCGCCGAGACGATGAAGCGCGACGGTCTCGAGAACGTCCGGACCGAGCCCGTGATGGTGCCGCGCTGGGTTCGCGGGCGGGAGAGCGCAGAGATCGTCAGTCCTCCGCGTCATCCTGTGGCTATCCTGGGGCTCGGCGGCTCGATCGCGACGCCGCCCGAAGGCATCGAAGCCGACATCCTCGTTGTCAACGGGTTCGACGAACTTCGCGAGCGCGCGGCTGAAGTCAAAGGGCGCATCGTGCTCTTCAACGCGCCCTTCACAACCTACGGCGACACGGTGAACTACCGGACTGGCGGTCCTCGATCGGCATCGCAACTTGGCGCCGTGGCTGCGCTCGTGCGTTCGGTCGGGCCCACGGGCCTTCGGACCCCGCACACAGGGAGCCTGCAATACGGTCCAAGCGCCCCACCGATTCCGGCGGCGTCTGTCTCGGCCGAGGACGCCGATCGCATTGCGCGTCTCGTGGCGCGCGGCATCACGGTCCGCGTCCGTCTCAAGATGGAGGCACATGCCGAGGCCGACGCTCCCTCCGCGAACGTCGTCGGTGAGATCCGCGGCCGCCTCCGTCCTCAGGAAATCGTGCTGCTCGGCGGGCATCTCGACTCCTGGGATGTCGGTACCGGAGCCTCCGACGATGGCGTGGGATGTATTGCGACGTGGGAAGCCGCGCGCCTGATCATGTCGCTCGGCCTCAGGCCGCGCCGCACAATACGCGTCGTGCTGTGGGTCAACGAAGAGAACGGTTTGCGTGGCGCCAATGCCTACGCAGAGAAGCACGCAGCGCAGGCTGCTGACCATGTCTTCGCACTGGAATCCGATTCCGGCGTCTTCGAACCCGCGAGCCTGGGTTTCACCGGAAGCTCTGGCGCCAGGACCGTCATGCGTGACATTGCGAGTCTGCTTTCCCCGCTGGGCATGGCGGAGATGGTTGGCGGCGGGGGAGGGGCAGACATCGGGCCCATCTCACAAGCCGGCAACACCCCCATGGCGGCGTACCTGGGTAACCCGGCACGGTACTTTGCTATTCACCACACGGACGCCGACACCGTTGAACGAATTGCGCCTGCGGAGGTCGCGAAAGCGGCTGCCGCTATCGCCGTTGTCGCGTACGTCGTCGCGGAGATGCCGGATCAATTGCCTCGGTAACGACGAAACCACGAAGAGACGAAGAACCCGACAGGCAGGCTTTACAGAAGCGTTACCCCTCCGTCTCCGACCAGTGACCTCCGGTGACTAGCCTCAATCGCATAGACCCCTTCGGGGGACCTGGGCATCCTCACCCTCATGCCCAGGCAGGAGGTTCTCATGTCGGACGTCATCCGTCAGCTTCACGCCACGCATTCGCGTTACAAGCCGGTCTTCGTGATCGGGTTTCCGCGCTCTGGAACGAGCTTGATGTGTCAACTTCTTCGCCGCTACTTGAAGGTGAGTTTCGGCACGGAGAGCCAGTTCATCATTCGCTATCTCCGGCGCCTGCCACGGTTCGGTGATCTACGTAACGAGACGCTGGAACTTCGGCAGCTCTTTCCCGACGCGCAGTTCGTGCACGTCGTACGAGATGGCCGCGACGTGACGCTCTCGATACGGAAGGAAAGCTTTGGATCGAAGAACGCCTGCGAGACGGCGCAACTCTGGGCACGGGATCTCGAGTCGATCCAGCGCTTCTCGAGCCATCTCCCTGCCGGGTGTTTCTTTGAATTGAAGTACGAGCAGCTGACGGAGCAGCCGGCGAAGATTCTCGGCGACCTTGCGGCCTTCCTGGGTATCGAGGACCCTGACAATCGCCTGCGTTCCTACATCGCCGCCCACGCGCTTGACGACGTGAGAATGGGAAACTCAGGCAAGTGGTATCAGCGGCTCTCAGAGCGTGATGTTGAAAGGTTTGAGGGTGTGGCTGGTGAAATGCTCGAACATTACGGCTACCATCTCGCCTTTCAGGGCCGCGCACGACCCGTGTCGCGCCTCGAGCAATCGTACTGGCGGCTTCGCGGCAGTACTGACAGATGGTTCATGCGGCGCTACTGGGAACACGAAACTACTAAAGGTACCGAAATCTTCGTACCTTCGCGTCTTCGTGGTTCCGATCTTTCTATCGAAGTTCAGTGAGGGTGGCTTCGACGACGCGGGTCTGGCGCGGCGCGCGCTGCCACTGCACGAGGATCGGACTTTGATAGGTGCCCTCGATGATCCCGTTCGACCCGTCCTGGCGCTCGGACACGAGCAGGCTGACCGACCGCTGCATCCTGAAGAATCGCGCTGCCGGCACCGCCAGCGAGCGCGCCAGTACTTTTTCGACAATCGATCCGCGTAGGCCGAGCGTATCGAGACTCTGGTTGAGCACCCTGACGAAGTCGTACTTCGCGTAGCCGATCGTCTTAGCCGGCACCGCACGCGGGTTCGCAAGGGCGTGGCGGCTCTTCTCCGCGAAGAAGCGAAGCGGGTTCCTCAGCACTTCCGCCAGGTCGTACTTCATCAGGAGCGTTTCGTACTCGTTGACGGTCAGCGCTGAGTGACGCTCGGTCGGGTCGAGCACGATCCTGAGGCGGCCTTTGCCGACGCCTGAGCTCGCGACGAACTCAGACAGGCTTTCGTACACGCCGAGCCGGGGATCCTTGAGGTTGACCGAGTCGATCGGGTGCCCGGATACCGGCACCTCGATACGAGTCTTCCGGACGACCCGCTCCTCGCGGAAGCCGATGAGACGGGCCAGACGCCGCCGTGGACGTCCGTCCACCACACCGTCCAGATCGACGAAGAATACTGACTCGCCCGGGCGGTTGGGGTGCGTGACGCAGGCACGAAGGCCGCCGGCCATGAACGCCAGATGTGAGTCGGCGTTCTTTGGTTCAACCTCACGTTGCTGAGGATCCAGGTCGTCGCGCCGTTCCAGGCGGTCGTGTTCGTAGCCCGCTCCTTCCGGAAACAGGCGACGGAACGCTTCGATGTAACTGGGGACGTGGGCCGGTGTCAGCCGATTGATCAGGCTCCTGTCGAGAAAGCCCGCCGTCGTGTGCGACGACCAATATAAACAGTGGGGAAACGACGCGACGGCCTCGTGCTCGGCCGAGAAGTGGGATCTCAACTCCACCAGGTCGAAACGCGACCTGGGAAGGAGTTCAAGTGAGACATCGAGCGGCTTGGACGCCGCCAGGTTGTGTTGTGGCACCCGACGAGACGGTAGCGTAGCACAGAGGACCCTACCTGTGGGGCTCGGGCGCCTGCGGGATCCCTCTTGTGGTGGGCGGCGTACAGCGTACGATGGGGGTGTATGGTCAGGCGCATCGGCATCGTCATCGCGGCCCTGGTGGCTGCTGCGGGGATGCTGCTGCTCCTGGTCCATCTCCCGATCGTGCGGCGCGGGGTGTTGGATTACGTGCGTTCGCGTCTGCAGCGCGACTTTCAGCTGGTTCTCGACGCCTCGCGGCTCGACTACAACCTGGCGGCACTGAGTTTCGGCCTGGCCGACGTCCGCGTGTCGGCCGAGGGACACACAGACGAACCGTTTGTGAAGTCTGAGTACATTGCCGTACAGCTCTCGCGAAGCACGTTCTTCGGCACCGTTCAGGTCAACCAGCTCTCGCTCACCAACGCCGCAGTCTTCGTGCACCGGCGGGCGGACGGGACGTCCAATCTCCCGACCTCAGAGCCGGGTGGCGACGAAGAACCGGATGCGCTCCCCATTGCCCGTATCGGCGCGCCGCGTCTGACCGTCGATTTTGTCGATGACGCCGCGGACCTGCAGATGCAGATTCCCGGCGTGGCCATTCAGTTAGCGCGCGACAGCGGTTCCATCGCGTTGGCGCAACCTGCGTCAATCCGCGTGGGCGAGCGGACGATGACGCTTTCGATGTTCAACTCGCAGGCGACATTCGACGGCCGCACGCTGGGCTTGATGGACGGGCAGTTGCGGTCCGACGAAATCGCGCTCGATCTCGGCGGGTCGCTGGTGCTGATTGCCAGGGAGCCGTCGATGGACCTCGCCGTGCGCGGCACTGGCAACATCGCACGGTTAGCCCGTTGGGGGATCCCCGAGGGCGATGTACCTGAGGGGACGCTCGCGTTCGACGGTCAAGTATCGGGCCCGCTCGCAGATCCTCGAGCGCAGCTCAATCTGACGAGCGAGCGAATCGCGATGGGCGATCTCGTCGCCACAGACCTCAGCGGTCGTGCTCTGGCTTCGAGCGCGCGTCTCGATCTCGAATCGCTGCAACTGGCCGTCGCGTCCGGACGGGTGAACGCCGCGGCGTCGTTCCCGTTTGCGGCGACCGAAGAGCGTCGCGTCACGGCGTCCTGGGACGGCGTGGATGTCACCGCCGCAACCCGGCTGGCCGCACCAGACGCGGAATATCTCCCAAGCGGTTCCAGCTCCGGCCAGCTCGCCGCCAATGGTGTTGGCAACGAGCTAACCGGTTGGAGCGGGTCGGTGACGCTCGCACTCGCTGGTGGGCGAAATGCGCGCGGCAGGCTCGCGGCGCCGGGCGAAACAACGCTGACGTTGAACGACGGCCAGTGGCGCGTCGCGGGTCGCCATCGAGTGGCTGGAGTCGCTCCGCTCGAGCTCGCCGGACGAGGTCAGCTGCGCGCGGGGCAGCCGCTGTCGGAAGTGGCGATGGATGCTGGCAATGTGTCGCTTGCAGAGACCAGCGTGCCGTCACTTCTCATGGCGCTTCGGGACGTCGGGCTCATGACGGGCGATCCGTCGGTGTTGAGGGCCGGGAGCCTCGAAGCGCGATTCGAAATTGCCGGCCCCCTTACTGATCCTCAAGCCATGGGCAATGCGATCGTGACAGATCTCGCCGGCGAAGGGTTCAGTGTGCCGTCCGTTCGAACCGAGATCGCCGGTCGTCCCCTGCGTCCGGACCTTACTTACAGTGCCGAGGGACCAGCCGCCACGGTGTCGGGTCAACGTCTGAGCGATCTGCGAGCCAGCGGACGACTGACGGATATGGCGGGCCCTTCCGGACTTGCCCTTGTCATCGATGCGATGACTGCCAGCCAGACGGACGGACCTGGCCGGCTATCCGGCACCGCCTCGTACGAGATTGCATCGACCAGGTACACAGCATCTCTCGATGGAACGGATTGGCAGATCACTTCAACAGACGACCTGCCCGCCAGCGGGCTCGTCAACCTGCGCTTCGCCGGGATGGGGACGGCGGCAGCTCCAGGCGGTGAGGGTGAGCTCACGGTGCGCGATGCCTCATGGCAGGGCAACGCGCTTGGCGAACTGGGAGCCGTCGTCAGGCTCGACGGCGGTCCAGCGGCACTCATCGAGGCCCGAGCCCCTGATTTCAGCGCCACCGCAACGGCGCGGATAGACATCGCGGCGCCGCATCAGGCTGTGGTCGATGTGCGAGCCGACAGTCTGAACCTTGCTCGTCTGCTTCGCGACATCGAAACGCCGACACCAATCGCGGGTCAGACAACCGCCTCGGTCCACTTCGAGGGCACGCTCGACGCATGGCGCACGGGGACCGGGTTGGTTGAAGTCACAGCCCTTGATGCAACCGCTGGTGAGTTGCCGATTCGCTTCACGGAGCCTGCCCGGGCCCGATACGAGGGCCAGCGTATTTATCTGGATCGGTTCGAGGCATCGGCGGGCGAGACCTCGCTGTCGGCGATTGGCAGTCTGCCGGCGTTCGAAGCCGACCCGGAGGCGCAGGGGCTGCTCCTTGTCCTGACCGGAGGTGTCGGTGAGGTCGCGCGTGCCGTCGCTGCAACCGGGATCACGGAGTTGCCGATGAACGGCGGGACGGGCCCGGTGGCGCTCTTTGCCCGCGTGACCGGTTCGGCACAGACGCCGCTCGTTGCGGCGGATCTCGAAGTCGGGCCGGGCACGATTTCGCTGCTCGACCTCCCGTCGATTTCGAATGTTCGCGTCAGAGCCCATGCCGCCGGAGGCTGGCTCGAACTGCGTGAAGGGTTCTTGACGTATCAGGATGCCGAAGTGAGTGCGACCGGACGCGCGCCGCTTTCGTGGGCGATGCCCTCGGCTGGCCCGCCCGCCGGCGGCGCCGAGGTGCACGCGCGGGCCACGAATCTGACCGCGGCCGTCCTGTCACCGTTCCTGGATCCTTCCACCGTGAACGAGATCTCCGGTTCCCTGGACGCCTCGCTTGAAGCGACGAGCGCGGAAATGGATCTGTCGTCGGTGACAGGCTATTTCCAGATCGACCGTCTCGATCTTCGCGTCGCGGATCTGCCGGTGTCGCAGCGCGTCCCCACGCGCATCGTGGCTCGTGATGGTTTTGCCAGGGTCGAGGCATGGGACTGGGTCGGCCAGGGCGCCACGCTGTCTGTGGCTGGTCAGATACGCCTCGAGGACCGGGAGGCGGCCTTCCTTGCGAATGGTCTCGTTGACCTGCGCCTGCTGACACCGTTCGTCCGCGACTCCGGCATGGCACTCGCCGGACGTGTCGAGCCCCGATTGTCGATTACCGGTGCCATCGACAACCCACGCATCGACGGCGACCTCACACTGGCGGACGGCGAGCTTCGCCTGGCGGATCCGCGCGTGATCGTGTCGGACCTCGAAGCGCGTGCGGTTCTGAATCGGACGTCCGCGCAGATCACTGCTTTGACCGGGACGGTCAACGGCGGGACTCTCACCGGGGGCGGCTCGCTCTCGTTTGTCTCAACCGAGGGTCTGGGCGCCCAGCTTGCGACCACCATCCGGGGGATGGCGCTCGAGTTTCCGGACGGCCTCCGCAGTGAGATTGACGCGGACCTCAACCTCGCGGCTGCGTCGCTTGTCGGCGGGCCAGAAGGCAGCGAGCCAGCGGGGCGTATCTCCGGCATGGTGACCGTCGTTCAAGGCTCCTACCGCGAGCCCCTTGCCGTCGTCGCCGGCATCCTCGCAGGCATGCGAGCGCAGGCGTTGACGACGGGCGCTGCCGGCGTGACTGAAGTGTCTCCGATCATGTCTGCGCTGGCGCTTGACGTCCGCCTCATCACCGAAGACGACATCATCGTGGACAACAACTACGGGCGGCTCGATCTCGGCGCTGATCTGCGCGTGATCGGGACTGCCGCAGCGCCGTCGCTCGCCGGTCGGGCGGATGTGCGGGAAGGCGGACAGCTCTTTGTTGGCCGGAACGTGTACACCGTCACGTCGGGCGCGATTGACTTCACCAACCCGACCGTCATCGAACCGAATCTGAACATCGTCGCGACGACCCGCGTGGGTGCGGAAGATATCGAGGTTACGATCACGGGCTCGGCGGAGAGCCCCACCGTGGCGCTGGACTCCAGCTCCGGGCTTGGCGAGCCGGAGATTGCGTCCCTACTGCTGACTGGCCGGCGACTCGAGGATCTTCCGCCTGGAGACGCGGCGTTCGTCGGCACGCAGGTGCTCGGCAACTTCTCGGCTGAAGTTCTCGGGTTTGCGAGCAGGGCGGTGGGTCTCGACACGATTCGGCTTGGTGGAGTGGATACCCCGAACACGCGCCGTGATGCGTTCGAGTCCGAGACCGACGTCGATCCGACCACGCGTCTCACGTTCGGGAAGAACATCGGTCCCAACGCCAATGTCACTTTTTCCCAGAGCCTGCGCGACAGCGACGCGCAGGCCTGGATTGTGGACTACGCCCTGCGGCGCGGCCTGGAACTGCGGTTCGTGTCTGATGACGACGACTTGCGGTCGTTCGGTTTCAGGCATGACGTGTCGTTCGGGGGCATCAACAATCCCGTGCAGTCCACGTTCGTTTCCAGGACCGCGAGCATGACGCGCGTGACCGCGGTCAACGTCTCCGGAGAGCTGACGGTTCTGCCCGAGGCACGCGTGAGGGGCATTCTTCGTCTCGGGCCTGGCGACCGCTTCGACTTTGGCGAATGGCAGGACGATCGTGAGCGACTGGAAGAGGCCTACCGCGACCTCGGCTACCTGACGCCGCGTGTCGCGGCGAGACGAGCTGACCAGAATGACGGCGTGGTGCTCTCGTACGAAATCGCCACAGGTCCGCAAACCAGAATTACCGTCACCGGGATCGAGCTCGACGGGGGGCTGCGAACGGAACTGGAGAGCGTCTGGTCGGAAGCCGTGTTCGATGACTTCCTGACAGCCGAGGCGGCGGACATCGTGCGGGCAAGGCTGGCGCGCAACGGCTACCTGAGGCCGATGGTCGAGGCGCGCACTCGGGACGAGGGCAACGTCAAGACGCTCGAGATCACCGTGGACCCAGGGCCGGCGAGCGGGAGCACGGTTGTCAGGATCGAAGGCGCTCCTGAAATGCTGGCGGAGGAGTTGGAAGTGCATCTCCGGATGCGTGGCCTCGTCGAGGGCGTGGTGCTGAACCCGAATGCCGTCGAACGCGAGGGGGTGGCCTATCTACGGGGTCGCGGGTATCTTCGGGCGCGCGTGTCCGCGGGTGTGCCGCTCTTCGAGGGGGACACCGCCGTGGTGCCCGTGCGGGTGGACGCTGGTCCTGTGTTCACGGTCGCTGGCGTTGCTTTCGAAGGCGCACAGACGTTGATGCTGGACATGCTGCGCGAGGCTGCGGAGCTGAAAGAGGAGACTCCTTACGACCCGAGCCTGTTGGAAGGCGCGCGAAACCGCGTGCTCGCGCTGTATCGACGCGAAGGGTTTGCCCAGGCGACGGTCAGCGTGCGGCCGACGGTTCGTGAAGAGGCGTCAGCCGTAGACCTGTCGTTCGTGGTGGCCGAGGGCGCACGTGAGCGACTGGATGAGATCGTCGTTCTTGGCAATCGATCGATCGATACCGATGTCGTTCTTCGTTCGATCGACCTGGAGGTGGGGGAGCCGCTTCGAACGGACGAGCTGCTCCAGGCGCGCACGCGGCTCTACAACACGGGACTCTTCAGGCGAATCGATATCGCTTCCGATCCGGTGACCGGCACCGCTGCGGCAGAGAATGTCGCGCCTGTGCGGTTGCGCGTGACCGTAGAGGAGTGGCCGGCCCTGCGCCTTCGCTACGGCGTACTCGTGGCGGAGGAGTTCCGCGCGGACGAGCTCAATCGCCGCGAGCTGGTGCCCGGGGTATCCGCCGACGTCAGCCGGCGCACGCTCTTCGGTCGCGCGGTGACGATCGGAGCTGTCCTTGGACTCCAGCGACGGGAGCAGCGAGGCCGCGTCTACATAAGTACTCCGACGCTCATGGGACTTCCGATCGAGTCTTCGCTCATCGCCGGACGCTCGCACGAAATATTCCAGGGCGTGACACTCGTCACGAACAAGAACACTCTCAGTTGGGAGCAGCGGTCGCGGCTCGCCAGCCACCTGGATTTGTCCTACTCGTACACCTTCGAACAGAACCGTACGTTCGACACCGCACCGCCGGATCCCTTCGTTCCGGCGCTGGACATCCGGATCAACATCGCCCGTCTGAATGCCGCGGCGGCATGGGACAACCGAGACGATCCATCTGATACGACACGCGGGTTGCTGGCCTCAACGAGCGTCGAGTACGCGCCGGCGTTACTTGGCTCCGACATTCGATTCATTCGTCAGGTCGCGCAGGCGTACTATTTCCGGCCCTGGCGCAGAGCGGTGCTGGCGTCCGCCGCTCGCATTGGTAACGTCACACCGCTTGGTGGACAGGAGCTGATTCCGTCCGAGCGATTCTTCTCCGGCGGTGCACGATCGGTACGAAGCGTTGAGGAGGATGGCCTGGGCCCGCGCTTCTTCTTCGACAACTCGCCCGAAGGCGGGCAGATGATGGTCGTCCTCAATCAGGAAGTGAGGGTGCCTCTGTACAAGTGGATGCGCGGAGTAGCGTTCGTGGACGCAGGCAACGTGTTTGCCGAAGCCCGTGATGCCAGACTTCGCGACCTGGTGGGATCTCTCGGCGTCGGCCTGCGTTTCGCGACGCCGTTTGCGCTCCTGCGGGTGGATTACGCCAAGACCGCGTGGGGTGGGGGCGACGAACCGTCCTCAGGCCGATGGGTCATCGGTATCGGACACGCCTTCTAACCTTCTAACCACGAATGGTAGGAACTAACCACGAAGGGCACGAAGATCACGAAGTGTTTTAGCGTTAGAAAACCTTCGATCCCTTCGTGCCTTCGTGGTTATCTACCTCTAACTGTCCTCATGATCTGAACCACTTCAGGACGTTCCGGCGCCTCGGGCGCAAGCTTCAGGAACGCTTCGAAGTGGATCGCCATGCGGTCCGGCCGGTTCGCCCGATAGTGCATGAGTCCGCTGTAGTAATGCGCGTAGGCGTAGGCGGGACTCAGTTCGGCGGCGCGGTCGAGCGCTTCAGCGGCGCCTCCCCAGTCCTGGCGCCTGGCAAGCACCAGTCCCAGCTGGAACTGCGCCTCGGCCAGGCCGCCCGCCATCGCGACGGCCTGCTGCGCCGAGGCAAGCGCGCCTTCGGTGTCGTCGTCGAGGAGCTGCTGACCTGAGAGTCCGACGAAATGCCACGGATCGTCTTCCGGCCGGCCCGCCAGCCGGGCGTATGTATCGCGGGCTTCATTGACCGCGCCCAGCCGCTGGTGGCTCTGGGCCGCGGTGTAGATCGCTTCGGGTGCATCGGCATCGGCAGCAGACTCGATCACCTGCTGGTACTGGCCGGCTTCGAACAAGCGTCGGACCTGTGCCGTGTCCTGGGCGACCGCTGCAGTGGGGAGCAGAAGTAGCGCCATGAGAAGGATCTTCTTCATGGCGCTATTGTACGGCATCGCCCGGAAGGGGGGCGATAAACCCGGCAGGCTATGCGGCGTGAGCTTCGACGGTGATGGCGACGGTACCGCGAATCGCGTTCGAGATGGGGCAACCCTTCTCGGCGCCGGTGGCGAGGTCGCTCAGCCCGGACTTGTCGATCCCTTCGAGCCCCTCGACCACGGCCTTGAGGTGCGACGAGACGACTTTGATGCCCGCATCGCCCTTGTCGGCGGTCACGGTGGCAGTGACCTTCACGCTCTTGGCCTTGCCGCCCTGCTTGGCGATCGTGTTGGTGAGCACCATGCAGAAGCAGACGGCGTGAGAGCCGGCCATCAGCTCTTCGGGGGTTGTCTTCGTGTCGCCGGTCGCGGCGATGCGGCTCGGAAACGTGACGGGCAGACTGAATGCACCCGTGCCGGCTTTGGCGGTTCCGCTGCCCTCCATGAGATTTCCGGTCCACTCCACATCGACATGCCGCGCGAATGTTGCCATCACTGTGCTCCACGTAGGCCGGGTGCTGCCCGGCGGATTTGAAGGGGAAAGTGCTGAGTATTGCACATCTCAGGATTCGGGCTCGTCGCTCTTCTTCCGGTGTTCGGCGTTGCGAAATGCGAGGCTTCTCGCCGGGAGCGCCCACGCTGTGCGAAGCGACTTCGCCACCTCGGGATCGGTTCGCGATATGAGCTCAGCAAGCGCAGAAAACTTCTGATCGACCCTCGCGATCCGACCTTCGTACTTGTCGAGATCCGACCGATGCTGGATGTCGCGCCGCAGGAGGCCGACCTTCTCCACGAACTCTTCAAGCCGTGTCATCAGTTCAGGATCCATCTGTGCCTTCTTGTTCGAACGTGAGGTACAAGGGGCCGGCCCCGAGAAATCCGATGAAGAACGCGAGCACTGAATAGGTGCCCCACCCGGCCCGGTTCACGGCCATGAATCGGGCGTGTTCACCCGCAACGAGCGTGATGTCGAGTGTTTTCCAGAATAGCGTATTGTGCGCACGAAGCCGATGGGCGCCCGGTGTCGTTTCCCTGGTGATCGTGTCTCCGTGGCGGAGCACGCCAAGTGACTCGCCGTCGAGCGATACGAAGATCTCGCGATAGCCCACGTCATCCGGCGACTGCCGGCGGACGGTGATCGTCGCCGTCCAGGCGTTCTCCAGGCTTCGAACGAAGCGGTCGATGTCCTGAACGGTGGGCTCGAGGTCCGTGACGACGGGCACGGTTCCATCCTACGCTCGTCCGCCGGGTCTCCGTAAGGCGCGAAGCACGCGCGAGGGCAGCGCGTGACCGACATGTGATTCCACTGCCGCCGATGCCTCAACCACATCGTTGAGTCGCACGCCGGTGATGACGCCAAGACCGTCGAGCAGATACAGCAGATCCTCGGTCGCCAGGTTGCCGGTCGCGCCTGGCGCGTACGGGCATCCGCCAAGTCCGCCTGCGGAGGCATCGAACGTAGACACGCCGGCCTCGAGTCCTGCGTACACATTCGCCAGCGCCATGCCGCGGGTGTCGTGAAAATGAAGCGCCAGCTGTGCAGCGGGAACTCGGGCCTCTACGACATCGAGGAGGGAAGAGACCTGCCCTGGATGAGCGATGCCGATCGTGTCGCTGAGGGCCACCTCGTACACACCGAACTCGATCAACTGCTCGGCCAGGGTGGCGACGAGCTCGTTGTTGACGGGGCCTTCGAAGGGGCAGCCAAAGGCAACGGAGAGATACCCGCGAACGCGAAGCCCGGCCGCCCATGCTTCGCCGCAGACTGCCTTTGCCGACGCCATGGCCTCGGCGACGCTTTGATTGAGATTGCGTCGAGTGAAGGTTTCCGACGCGGCGGGAAACACCGCAACCGCGTCCACGTTGGCGGCGAGCGCGCGTGCGAGCCCCTGCACGTTCGGCACGATGGCGGTGTAAATGACCCCCGGTCGCCTCGTGATGCCGGCAAACACCTCCGCCGCATCAGCCATTTGAGGCACCCAGCGCGGGCTGACGAACGCGGACACCTCAATGACCGAATGCCCGGCGTTGGACAGTCGATCGACGAAGGCGATCTTCTCAGCTGTCGGGACGAATGCAGACTCGTTCTGCAATCCGTCGCGCGGCCCAACTTCGACGATGGTTACCGAACGACCAGAACGATCTACCATCCACAGCAGTCCGTTTTGAAACCGCACTCCGGGCAGCGCCACACCGCGTGCATCCGATACATTTCGGCCTTCCCGCACCGCTCGCAGATCATTGCGTCCTCTTTGCACTCACGAGTCGAGACAGGGGACTGGACCTTGCTTTCGGGAGTCGGCAATTTCGGATCGGACATGGCGGGCATTATAGGATCCGCACGCAGCGCGGGCGCTGGGCAATAATCACTCTGTGACGCCGGCCCGAGTCCTCCTCCGCCTTCGCGCGGAGCTTCGTTTGTCGGGCCTCGCGGCGTGGCGCGCGCTCGTGCGACTCGTCAACGGCGCTGATCTGACGCATGCCGCCGCGATTGCGTACTACGCGTTGCTCTCGCTCTTTCCGTTTCTTCTCCTCGTGATCTCCATCCTCGGATCGTTCACCGCCAACGAAGCGGATCGACAGGCTGTCCTCTTGTTTGTGTTCCGCTATTTCCCGACGCAGTTCGACTTCGTCAACACGCAGCTGATGGCCCTGCAGGAGGCGAGTCTTCAGGTCGGCGTGGCTGGCGGGTTTGCCTTGATCTGGGCGTCGCTGGGCGTGTTCGGCGCGATCACGAGCGCGGTCAATCAGGCCTGGGGCGTCGAGAAACAACGCAGCTTTCTCAAGCATCGGCTCGTCTCGTTCCTCATGCTGGCTGCCGGCGGAGGAGTGATGCTGCTTGCCGTCCTCTTCGTCAGCGTCGTCAAAATGGCCGAGGCGTCGTGGTTTGGAGAAATGCTGTTGCGGGTCAGGTGGCTGCACACGCTGCAGTCGATGACGTTCGCCTCGTCTGCGACCATCCTGCTGATTCTGGCGCTCTCCCTCGTCTATTACTACCTGCCGAACGCAAAGATCCGCTTCAGAGACGTGTGGGTTGGTGCGGTCCTGACGGGCGTCCTGTGGCGCGTCGCGTTCGAAGGGTTTTCCTGGTACATCGGATCGAGCGGACGGCTCACCCTCATCCACGGATCGATCGCGGCAGTGGTGGTCTTCCTGCTGTGGATTTATGTGTCTTCGGTCATCCTGATGTACGGAGTGGAGTTCACCGCGGCACATGCCCGCCTTCGCAGACGACGATCCGACGAAGCACCTGCTGCGGCGACGCCGCGCCTGTAACGTGAAGCGACACTGGATGCTCGTGGTGGCCGTCGTGCTGTGCACAACTGGATGCACATCCGGCGATGTGCCATGGAAAGACTTTTCGCTGGTGTCCGTCGATCAGGAAATTGCCATCGGTCGAGAGGCAAACGCCCAGGTCCGGCAGGACGTGGCGGAGCTGTCGGACGCCGCGACGGGCAAGTACATCAGCGATATCGGGGCGCGTCTCGTAGAGGCAGCCAGGGGACCTGAGTACCCCTACACGTTCTCGGTGGCCAACTACCGCGAGATCAACGCGTTCGCGCTCCCCGGAGGCCCCATCTGGCTTCATCGCGGCGTCATCCAGGCGGCCACGAACGAGTCGCAGGTGGCCGGGGTTCTGGCCCACGAGGTTGCGCACATCGCTCAGCGCCATGCCGCGGGACAACTGACCAAGGGGATCATGGCCAACCTTGGCCTTGGACTCTTGTCAGCGATGCTTGGGAATGCAGGCGGCGCCGACGCGGCCCAGGCTGCTGCGGGTCTGCTGACGAATGGCATGTTCCTGAAGTTCAGCCGAGACGACGAGCGGGAAGCCGACCGGGTGGGCCTGCAGATCATGCGCGATGCCGGGTGGGATGGTCGCGGTATGCTCGAATTACTCGAGCTGTTGCAGAGCGAAGCCGAGAGCAATCCGTCGAGCGTCGAGATTTTCTTCTCGAGCCACCCTGCGCCGCAGGACCGCGTCGAAGGTCTTCGTGAGGCTGTGTCCAGCGCTCACGGAGGCACGCGCGATACAACCGAGTTCCGATCCACGAAAGCGCGGCTGCTCAAGATGGCGCCGCCTCGCTCCATGCCACGTCAGTAGATTCAAAATGCCAAACCGTCTCGCCGCCGAACAGAGTCCGTATCTCCTGCAGCACAAGGACAATCCCGTGGAATGGTATCCGTGGGGAGATGCCGCCTTCGAGAAGGCGCGCACGGAGGAAAAGCCGATCTTCCTCTCAGTGGGGTACTCCACCTGTCACTGGTGTCACGTGATGGAGCACGAGAGCTTCGAGGACGCGGGTGTCGCCGAGATGCTCAACCGCGACTACGTGGCGATCAAGGTCGATCGCGAGGAGCGGCCCGACGTCGATCGCGTGTACATGGCGTTTGTCCAGGTCACGACAGGCTCGGGCGGGTGGCCGATGAGTGTATGGCTCACTCCCACGCTGGAACCGTTTTACGGCGGAACCTATTTTCCGCCGACGTCGCGATGGGGACGGCCAGGGTTCACGGAGATCCTCGAAGAGATCGCGCGCGTCTGGCGCGATGAACGTGGGCGCGTGCTCCAGTCTGCCTCATCAATTGTCGAACGGCTGCGGACGCTGGGCGCGAGCAGCGGCGATCGTCAGATACCTGGCGTCGGAACGCTCGATACGACCGTGCAGGAGTTCGCATCCGCGTTCGACGCACGACGCGGCGGATTTGGTGACGCCCCGAAGTTTCCGCGGCCAAGCGAGCTGCTGTTCCTCCTCAGGGAGCATCGTCGGACCGGAGCCGATCTGCCCCGTGACATGGTGCTCGCGACCCTGCGGGCGATGGCGCTGGGGGGGATGCGCGATCACATCGGGGGTGGATTTCATCGCTATTCCGTCGATGGCGGATGGCGCGTGCCGCACTTCGAGAAAATGCTCTACGACCAGGCGCAGCTCGTGCTCGCGTACGTCGAAGCCGCGCAGGTGTCGGGCGAGCCAGTGTGTGCCGATGTTGCCGCCGACACGCTCGAGTACGTGCTTCGCGATCTGAGACATGAAGGCGGCGGGTTCTACTCGGCCGAGGACGCCGATAGCGTGCCTCCGGAACACGCACACCATGAGGCGGCGCACAAAAGTGAAGGCGCGTTCTACATCTGGACGAATGACGAGATCGGCGACGTGCTGGCCGATGATGCCGACGTTGTCCGGCTGCGGTTCGGCATCCTGCCCGATGGCAATGCACCCTTCGACCCGCAGAACGAGTTCATCCACAAGAACCTGCTGTACACCGCCCATTCGCTCGATGAGATTGCCTCGATGACCGGTCGGTCGCAGGAGTCCGTGGTCGCGACGCTCGACCGCGGCCGTGCGGCGCTTCTGGCAGTACGCGACGGCCGGCCTCGTCCGCAACTCGATGACAAAGTGTTGACGGCCTGGAACGGGCTGATGATCGCCGCGCTTGCCAGGGCCGGCAGAGTGCTCGAAGGGCGCGAGCGATATCTGGGCGACGCGCAAAGGGCCGCATCATTCGTGCGCGAACACCTGTGGAACACGGCTGAGGCCAGACTATTGCGGCGGTATCGCCAGGGCGATGCCGGAGTATCGGCGTACGCCGAGGACTACGCGTATCTGATCTGGGGACTGCTTGAACTGTTTCAGGCCGACGGTGACCCGGCGTGGCTCGAATGGGCGCTGTTGCTTCAGCGTCGTCTGGACGATCTGTTCTGGGATGCAGAGGAGGGAGGCTGGTTCAGTACGACCGGTGAAGATCCGTCCGTGCTGCTGCGCCTCAAAGAGGAGTACGACGGCGCG
Source organism: Acidobacteriota bacterium (assembly GCA_013140775.1). Classification (GTDB taxonomy): domain Bacteria; phylum Acidobacteriota; class Vicinamibacteria; order Vicinamibacterales; family UBA2999; genus JABFSA01. The sequence continues at coordinate 36,487 of JABFSA010000091.1, forward strand.
GAGCCCTCGGCAAGTTCCGTTGCCGTCATGAACCTGCTGGCGCTGTCACACCTGACGGGTGACGCCTCGATGGTTGAGAAGATCGAGGGCACGTTGCAGATGTTCGGCGGCAACGCGTCGATGCGCGGACGCTCCGTGCCGATGATGCTGGCGGCGCTCTCGACATATCATGCTGGTATCCCGCAGGTGGTGATCGTTGGTGAGCCAGGTGAGAGCGGTGCCCGCCTTCTGACGGACGTCGTCAGGAAAACCTACCTTCCGCATGCCGTTGTCGTCCCTGTGCGCGAGCTGCATCGCGAGGCGCTGGCGGGCCTGTTACCGTGGACGAAGGATTTGCGGATGCGTGACGGACGTGCCACGGCATATGTCTGCCGGGAGTTTGCCTGTCAGGCCCCGACGACGTCACCGGATGAGCTGGCTCGTCAGTTGAAGGACCTCAGGTAGATCGACATGGATATTCCGCTCGACATCTGGCTGCGCGGCGACAACCACGCCACGACGACTGTGATTGCGCCCGTGGCTCGCGTGGCCGGCGCGTGGACCGACGCGGACGTGGTGGCTGTACTCGAAGGCATGCTGCGCGCGCTCGAGCGCGCCAAGCACCCCGACGCGCTGCCCGATCGTCCCGTCGCGCTGCGCGGCTTCAGCTGGATCGTGAGCCCGTTTGAGACTGGCGGTGTCGTCATCGCGCTGGAGCTGACGCTCGGCGCCGTGGTAGCGGGTCCCTTCGATGTGGCCGAAGGCGAGCTCAGCTCGAAGATCGAGCGAGTAGTCTCGGCCTCCAGGACCCCCGCGACCACGGTTCACTAACAGTGCTTCCGTTTCAACAGGTGGACGTCTTCACGGCGGTGCCGTTCAAGGGCAACCCTGTGGCGGTGATCCTCGAGGGAGACGCGCTCACTGCCGGAGAGATGCAGACGATCGCCCGGTGGACGAATCTGTCAGAGACCACGTTTGTCTGTTCGCCAACTGATCCCTCGGCCGACTATCGCCTTCGTATCTTCACTCCGAAGAACGAGCTGCCTTTTGCCGGCCACCCGACAATTGGATCGGCGCACGCGGTGCTGCGACAGGGGCGAACACCAAAGACGGCTGGACGCCTCGTCCAGCAGTGCGGGAAGGGACTCATCCAGATCGAGCACGACGGCGAGCGAGGATTTTTCGCGTTGCCCACGCCCCGATTTGTAGACGGGGGCGAGCAATTGCGAGATGGTCTGGCTCATGCGCTTGGCGTTGCACCCTCTGCGCTGCGGTCGATCACGACAGTCGATGTCGGTCCTGTGTGGATCACTGTCGAGATGCTGAGCGCCGACGCAGTGCTGGCGCTGACGCCAGACATGGGCGGGCTGTGCACGCTGATGCCCGACGGCAGGACAGGTGTCACCGTGTTCGGTCTGCATGATCCCGCTGAAGAGGCGGATATCGAGGTTCGCTCCTTTGCGCCGGGCGAGGGTGTTCCCGAAGACCCCGTCTGCGGCAGCGGCAACGGCTGTGTGGCCGCCGTGGTGCGTCAACGGAGGCTGATTGCGAAGCGCGAGTATCAGGCTCGGCAGGGTCGGTGTCTCGGCCGTGACGGTCGAATTGCCATCCGCTTCGCAGACGATGGCACCATCTGGGTGGGCGGGCAGGCAGTGACGTGTGTCGAGGGTGTGCTCACGGTGTGAAAGGCTCGGCTGAAGCCGAGCACCACGATGAGGACGATTCGTACGCACGTTCAGGTGCGATCCTGAAGGATGCGCCGATCCTTCTTCTCGACGAAGCGACACGTGCGCTCGATTCAGAAAGCGAAGCGCTCATTCAGGACGCGCTGATCACGCTGCTGGCAGGCCGGACGGCCATCGTCATTGCGCATCGACTCTCGACCGTGAAGCGGATGGACGAACTGATCATCATCGAGCGCGGCGGCGTCGCTGGTTCCTCTCGACACGGGCCTGCAACTTTGGTATATCCTTCCGTTTCATGAAGAAACTCGTTCCTGCATTCGTGGCGACGGGACTCGTTCTCGGTAGCGCGCCGTGGGCTCTGGCCCATCATTCGCACGCCATGTTCGACACCAGTCGCGAGGTGACCATTAACGGCACGGTGACGAGCTACGTGTTCCGCAACCCGCACGTGTTCCTCTACGTAGACGTTAAAGGTGACAACGGCGTTCAAAACTGGGGCGTCGAGATGTCGAACATCAGCAACATGGAGCGACGTGGCATCTACGGGTCCACGTTCAAGGTCGGCGACACCGTGACGGTCAAGGTGAACCCGCTCAAGGACGGCCGAGCCGGCGGTAACTACACATCCGTGACGACCGCGGACGGGAAGACTCTTGATTAGCGCGGCACGCGTCACGCTCGTGACACTCGTGGCGTGTGCGGTCGGCGGCCTCACGCTGCCGGCGCAGCAGGCGCCGAAGACGCTGTTCACCACAGCGGATTACCGCCAGGACGCTGATCGCTGGACCGATCCGGCGTACTTCCTGAACAACACCGCCCGCGAACTCACCGACATGCAGGTCGATAACCGCTTCGGGCAGAAGGGCAGCGGGAAGGACGAGTACGACATCAAGTCGCCATACCCGTTCAAGACCTCATGGGAGCACTATCAGGCGTGGCTCAAGCGGGCCAACGGTGGTACCAAGCACACGCTTGCCACGTTACCCGATTGGGACGGCGCCTGGGGTGGTGGTGGCACCTGGCTGGCCAGCACCAACATTCAAGCGAGCACGATGGCGGCGGCGCTCACGCCGCAGTACCGCGAGTACTACGTCCAGCAAGTGAAGGCCGAGGCCGAGGGACGGCACTGGTGGGCTGCCGCGTACTGCCTGCCCGATGGCTTCATTCGTGGATTGACGCGAGTGGAGCAGCTCATTGTGCGACCAAACCAGGTGCTGATCCTCAGCGACATGCTCACGTCGGTGCAGGTTCGCCACATCTTCACCGACCGTGATCATCGCCCGCAGGAACAGCAGTACCCCCAATGGATGGGCGAGTCGGTTGGCTTCTGGGATGGCAACGCGCTCGTCGTCCACACAGCACAGATCAAACAATGGAACGCCACGCACTCGCTATTCGAGTGGAGCGACCAGATGACAGCAGTAGAACGCTACGAGCGGACGGGCAACCAGATCGCCGCCGAGATCACCCTCTACGATCCGGTGGCCTTCTTGTACCCGCTGCATGCGAAGCTGCGGTACACGCGTTCGGATCGCAACGAGTGGCCCATCTTCAGTACGTGCAGCGATACCAACGGCCCCTCGAGCAACATCTTCACGGGGCCTGATGGGGTGACCAACGAGAAAGTCAAAGGCGATCCCGGTTATTGGGATCCCAATGATCATCGGCCATGGGCGACGCACTACCGCATCGGCGAACGACGGCAGTAGGCCTGCAGATGCGGAACCTTCTGGGAAGCTTCGAACTGGTCGTCCTGCTGGCTGTCATTCAACTCGGCGAGGACGCGTATGGTGTGCCGGTGGCACGCGAAGTCGTCCGGGCGTCCCGTCGGAACTGGTCGGTGGCGTCGGTGTATGCGGCACTCGATCGGCTCGAGAAGAAGGGGCTCGTCGCGTCGGAGCTCGGCGAGTCCACGCCCGAGCGGGGCGGCCGCGCGAAGAAGTACTTCCGAGTGACGGCCAACGGTCTCCGCATCGCTCGCGAAACGAAGCGGACATTCGCGGCGTTCTGGCAGATTGTTCCGGAGACTCACTGATTTCAGGAGGAGCGGTGCGGTACCCACCCGCATTCGGAGCCTGGCTACTCGCGAGGACGGCCGACGAGGCACTCGCGGGAGACATCACCGAGGAGTACTCGGCCGGCCACTCGTGCTCGTGGTACTGGCGCGAGGTCCTGCTCGCCGCCCTCATGGGCGTCATGGCGTCCGTCCGCCAGCATAGGTGGCGGACCCTGGAAGCCACCCTCGTCGCATGGGCGTTCATGACCGCGTGGGGACTGGTCGCAGCGAACGAGTGGCGAGAGTGGCATCAGAACGACCAGATCACGATGATCACTCGCTGGGTGGGCTATTTCGTCAGCGGCTTCATTGTCGGGCGGTATTTCCGCTTTCCGATGATTGCGTCCGTGCTGTTGCCTCTCGCCCTCGGTGTGCTGCTGCGACACCTCGACCTCGATCTGTCCTGGATGCCCCGTCCGATGCAGCCGCCGGCTTCGCGCTCCGTGGATGTCGCGCTTTGTATGGTGCTCGGTGCTGTCGTCGGCACATGGCGAACCGGCCAACCACGGATCGTGCGACACGGCGATGCGATTGAAGACACCCGACTGCGGACGCCTGCCTTCGCGAGCCATGACTCGTCGCATTGACGCCTTGCTCGTCGTGATCGTTGGTGTGGCTGCGTGCGCGTCGCAGGCTGTCGCCCAGACCGCCACTCGAACCATTGTCGTGCCTGCCCCGGCGGCGCGACTGGTTGCGCAGACCGCGGCCTCACGGCCCTTTGGTTCTGCAGGGACCATGCAGCGACCGATCCAGCTAACTTCGCACGGGTACGTCGAGGAGGAGTTCTTCGTCGGCGGCACGGCGAATGTCTATGACTGGAACGCCGACGGAAGCGTCGCCGTCCGGCACGGCGGCCTCCCTTACGTGACGCGGATTCTCGTCCGGCGGCCTGCTGACCCGGCCCGCTTCAGCGGCACGGTGTTAGTGGACTTTGGCAATCGCGGCGCGGGTTTCGACACGTTCGCAGTCTGGGGGCAACTCAGTCAGCATCTCCTCGCGAACGGCCACGCCTACGTGGGCGCGACGGTCTTTGCCAACAACGTGGGCGCGTTGCGCATGTTCGATCCCCAGCGCTACGCGGACCTCGCGTTCCCGCGACCCGTTGAGACGTGCGGGCCCGCCCGCCGCGAGACATGGAACCGTCCGGCGGACTCTTTTCCGCCCGCCGAGGATGGTGTGCGGTGGGACGTCATGAGCCAGCTGGGTGCGCTGCTGAAGGGCGATGCCGCTACCAGACCACTCGCGGGATACCGTGTCGAGCACGTGTTTGCGTCGATGCAGTCGGGAGGTGACCTGCCGACCTACATCAGCGCGATGGCGCGTAGTACCCGCCTGTCCAACGGTCGTCCTGTCTACGACGCATTTCTCATCAAGGACAGCGGCGGACCCAGAGTTCCACTCAACGACTGTGCGCGACCGCTGCCCGAGGGCGATCCTCGCAGAATCATTCGCGACGTCGGGGTGCCGGTGATGCACCTCGTGGCGCAGAACGCTGTCTCGTCCGACACGCGGCGGCCAGACAGTGACGTACCAGGTGATCGATTTCGTCGATACGAGATACCTGGCGCGAGTCATTTCGATTGGTGGCAATACAACTACCCGGCCGTCGAGGATATGGCGAAGGCTGGCGTGCCTCCGCTGACTGCACATTGGATGTTTCCGAGCCAGTGCGAGCCACATCGCGTGGCCTTGAACGAGTTCCCGTTGCCATATCTCTTCGCCGGTGCGTTCGCGAATCTCGAGGCATGGGTGCGCCGCGGCACGACTCCGCCGAAGGCGCCGGTCATCGAACTGCGTGGCGAGACCGCGGCGACCGACGAGTTCGGCAATGCGAAAGGCGGCGTTCGGACGCCCTGGGTCGATGTCCCGACTGCAACCTTCCACGCGACGATGGAGGGCGGTGGCGGTACGCCGTTCCGGTGCGACGACAACGGCTACTGGACACCGTTCGCCTGGAATCGGCTCGAGCAGCTCTATGGCCGGACGGAGACCTACACCGCGCGATTCCTTGCCGCCGTGGATCGCCTGGCCGCAGAGCGGTGGGTCACATCCCTCGACGCTCAGAAGATCAAAGACGAGTTCCGCGCACAACACCCGTAACGTCGGTATCCATTCACTCGGTGAGGAGACAGGACCATGGAGCAGAGCAGAGCCCGTGTGCCGCACGAGAAGGGCGATAGCTACCGAAAGGCGATCTCGACGGGGCTCATCGCTATCGTCGTCGTGCTCATGAGCGGCCCTCCCGCATTTGCGCAGGCAGGCGCGACCGGTCAGATCAGTGGCTCGGTTGCCGACCAGAGCGGCGGTGTTCTTCCAGGCGTCGATATCACCGCCACTCAGACGGAGACAGGGTTCAAGCGCAGCGCCGTAACCGATAGCGGCGGTTTGTACACGCTGCCCAGCCTTCCGACGGGTCCATATCGGATCGACGTCACGCTGTCCGGCTTCAGGACCGTCAGTCGCACAGGTATCACGCTTCAGGTGAACGCCAACCTTGTGGTTCCCATCACGATGTCGATTGGCGAACTCAATGAATCGATCACCGTGCTCGGGGAAGCGCCACTCGTCGAAACGCGCAACCTCGGGGTTGGTCAGGTCATCGACAACGAGCGGATTATGGAGCTGCCGTTGAACGGCCGGAACACGGCAGACCTGCTGCAGTACGCGCCTGCGGCAGTCCCGCAGCCGAGCATGAATGCGGGTGGCCGGAGCTTCGGTGGCAGTCAGGGTGGGCTTGGATACTCGATCGCCGGCGGCCTTGCCAACGCCGTCAGCTACGTGCTCGACGGCGCGTCGCACAACAATCCATACGACAACTTGAACCTGCCGCTCCCGTTCCCGGACGCGATGCAGGAGTTCCGCGTCGAAACCAGCGCCCTCACCGCGCAGAACGGCATGCATACCGGTGCGGCGGTCAATGGCGTCACCAAGTCAGGGACGAATCAACTGCACGGCAACGCGTTTGAGTTCCTTCGCGATGCCTCGATGAACGCCAGCAACCCGTTCAACGCACGCGGTGCTGACGGAAAACGTCTCGACGACGGGCTGAATCGGAACCAGTACGGGGGGACGATTGGCGGTCCGATTCTCGCGGACCGGTTGTTCTACTTCGCCGGCTACCAGGGCACCCGCACGAAGCAGCGACCGAACGATCTCCGTGCATTCGTGCCGACGGCGCAGATGCTGGCGGGCGATTTCACGGCGTTCACGGCGCCGGCGTGCAACAACGGCCGACAGATCAACCTGGCCGCGCCGTTCGTTGGCAACCAGATCAATCCGGCCTCCTTCAGCCGTGCAGCGCTGAACCTCGCATCCAAATTGCCGACGACCACCGACCCGTGCGGTCTGTTCCAGTACTCCCTTCAGACTGTCACCAAGGAGACGCAGACGATCGGCAAGGTGGACTATCAGCTCAACGACCGCCAGTCTCTATTTGGCCGGTACATGGCCACCAGCTTCTTCCGTGAGCCGCCGATCGTCGCGGAGATCGACAACGTGCTGACCTCAGCGACGGCCGGCAACGACAACCTGGCGCAGTCGTTTGCGGGTGGTCACACGTGGGTGATCGGCGAAGCGATGGTGAACTCGTTCCGTGCGGCTTTCAATCGCGCGGCCGTCCACCGTACCAACGGCGAGTACTTCGGCCCGAATGACATCGGCATCAACATGTACACGTACCTGCCGAAGTATCTGATCCTGAGCGTCACGAACGGCTTCACCGTCGGCGCCGGTACGAGCACGGACGCGACGTTCGTGACCGACTCGTTTCAGGTCGGGAACGACGTGACGCTCGTCCGCGGCCCGCATCAGTTCGCAGTTGGCGGAAGCATCGCGCACTGGACTTCCGATTCGGTCGCAAACGTCCGCGCCGGAGGAAACCTCACGATCAACGGTTCGGTCACCGGGAGCGGACTGTCGGACTTTCTGCTTGGACGATTGACGCAGCTTCAGCAGTCGGCGCCGAACACGTTGTTCATGAAGCAGACCTACTTCGCAGTCTACGCGCAGGATACCTGGCGCGCGAACTCACGCGTGACCCTCAACTACGGCCTGCGATGGGAGCCGTTCATCCCCCAGGAGCTGACGCAGAACCAGATCTACAACTTCGATCTCGCGCGCTTCCAGCAGGGCGTCAGGAGTGTGGTGTATCGCAATGCGCCTCCCGGTCTGCACTATCCGGGGGACTCGGGCTTTCCTTCCCAAGCCGGCATGCACGCAGCCTGGGGGAACGTCGGGCCGCGCGTCGGTCTTGCCTGGGATCCGCGCGGCGACGGACGGATGGCGATTCGCGCCTCATACGCCCGCTCATTCGACTTCGTGTCGGGTGGCTTCCACATCAACACCGCCAATGCACCCCCGTGGGGAAACGAGATTCGAGTCTCCAGTCCTGGCGGAGGGCTCGACAATCCATTCGTGGGTACCGACCAGCCGAATATCTTCCCGACACAGTTGGCGAGCCCGGATGTCCCGTTCACGCCGTTCGGCGCCTATCTCAGCACGAACTACGACATGGCCACACCAGAGGTCCATCAGTGGCATCTGACCGTGGAGCGTCAGTTCGGCCGTAGCTGGATCGCGTCCGCCGGCTATCTCGGCAACTACGTGAAGAACCTGTGGGAGACCGAGCCGCTCAACCTGTCTGACCCCAGTGTCACCTCCGCGGTCATCGGCGGTATCAGAACCACGTGCGTACCAGGCGCGGCGAATTTCCAGACCTGCATGACGCAGATCCAGAACCAGCGACGGCCGTTCTATCTGGCGAACCCGGTGGTCGGCGAGCTGTTCGGGCCCGTGGATCGCTATGTCACCGACGGTACGCAGCGCTACAACGGTCTGGTGCTGCACATCTCGCGACGAGCCGCCCAGGGCGGCACCCTGAGCGCGAACTACACGCTGTCGAAGTGTTTTGGCTCGCCTCCAGGGAACGGAGGAACGGCGTCGCCGAACCTCGGCACCGGCTACAACAACCCTGCCGATCATGGTTTTGACGATGGAAATTGCGACACCGATCGGCGGCATGTGTTCACGCTCACGGCGGGAATCAGCTCACCGTTGATGAGCGGCAACGTGCTGAAGGTGCTCGCGTCGGATTGGCGCCTCGCCGGCAGCTTCCGCGCGCTGTCGGGTCCGTTCATGAGCGTTCTCCCCGGTTCCGATCGCGCGCTCAACGGTCAGACAGGCACGCAACGCGTGAATCAGATCATGGACGACCCGTTTGGCGATCTCACGATCAACCCGGCGAACGGAGGGCTGCGGTACCTGAATCCCGCCGCCTTCGCGCAGCCGGCGCTCGGAACACTCGGAACGATGGGGCGCAATAGCGTTGAGGGAATTGGCAGCCGGAGCGTTGATCTGTCACTCAGTCGAGCGTTCCGCATCGCGTCCACCGCCCGCTTCGAGATACGGGCGGAGGCGTTCAACGCGCTGAATTGGTTCCAGTGGAATCAGCCGAACAATACGCTGTCGTCTCCGATTTTCGGCCAGATCACGTCCGCCGCTGATCCACGGATCGTTCAGCTTGCCGCGAAGTTCGCCTTTTGACTTGAGGGTTCGCCGAGTGAAAGCTGGCCGTTTCGGAGATGGCTCGTGATCGTGGAGAGCGCTCCACTTGGACCGATAGGGCAGATCTCGCGGCAGGTGCGCGACATCGGTGCCGCGGTCACCTGGTATCGCGACGTGCTTGGTCTCCCGCACCTTTTCACTTTCGGGACGCTCGCGTTCTTCGATTGCGGCGGTGTGCGGCTCTATCTACAGGAAGGTCAGAAGGAAGTGGGTGAGCCTGGCGATTCGACGCTCTACTTCCGCGTTGATGACATTCAGGGTGTCCATCGTCGATTGAGCGAGCGGGGCGTCACGTTTCTTGGCGCCCCGCATCTCATCCATCGCCACGCGTCTGGTGTCGAGGAGTGGATGGCCTTCTTCGAGGATCTGGACGGGAAAGTGCTGGCGTTGATGTCGCAAGTAAAGCCGGGCCTGTAGGGCTCGGCTAACGCCGAGCACTACGACAGCCCTACGTAGTGCGCAGCTTCAGCTGCGCCTTACGCTGCTTTGATCGATGTCACCCGGATGGTCTTTGTTTTTGGATCCAGCGTGCCCGTGACGATGACCTTTTGCGCCGCGAAGGCCTCCGGCGCTTTCTGGTCGCTCAGCGCGTAGACCTCATTTCCATCGATCAGCACGTACGCTGCACCGTGGGCCACGATGCAGATCTTCGTGCACTCGGCGTCAGTGGGTCCCATGCGCATCGCGGCATGGCCGTCCTTCGCGCACTGATCGTCGCTGATGACGCCCGTGAACGTTTGTGCCTCCTGCGCGGCGCCAATCGACGTGGCGATCACCGCGGCGACTGCTACGCCGGTCCCGATTGCGCGTCGCACGGCGATGAGAGCGGCGGGTGAGGCCGCTCTCGACAACGTCAGCAGGTTCACCGTGCGCCCCTACTCACCCGGAGTCATGAGGTGGGCAGTTGACGTACCCGCGTTCATGATCCAGACGCCACCCATCTTGGGATTGTCGGCCAGCCCTGTGGACTGCGTTGTCGCGCCAGGCACGGCGATCGTCATGTGATTTCGAGCCATCTCGCGGCTCGCACCCATCACGTGATACCAGACCGACCCGTACTCAGGCTTCACTCGTGTGCCGTTGGCTTCGGCGGCGTCCAGCGCTGCCTGCCGCTTGGCTCTGTCGGGCTCCGTTTCGAATTTCATGTTCTGCGCGAGTCGATCCAGATTCCCGATGCTGGTGCACTCGCTGATGAACGCCGGCTGGCCGGGCTGTCCTGACCTGTCCATGCAGACGAGGCGATTCGTGCCTTTTCGCAGCGTGTCGTAGGTGAAGTCGGGCTTCCACTTGATGACGGTTGCGCCGTCGCGAAGATTCGCCGGTGCGGCAAGGAGCGCAATCTCCAGGTCGGCCGGAGCCTGCGCAAACCCGCTGGTGGACAAGGCAAGGACGCCTGCGGCAATAAGGATGATGTGTTTCATCGTTAACCTCCCGGAAAGACGACTGTCGGTGAGGGCTTCGTCAGGTGGACGTGCAAGCGCCCATTATGGCGCATTGTGGGACATATCGCAGGCTCTCAGGCTTTTGCCTTGATGGCCCACCGCAGCTTGGCCGATGACGCCCGGCGGTTGGAAAAGGTCTCCTCCTTGCCCGAGCGGATGACCTCTGTCGCGATGTCCGCGTAGATCCCGGCACGATAGCCGGCCTGAAACGCCTTCTTGACTCGTCGATCTTCGCCGGAGTGGAACGTGAGCACAGCCACGCGCCCGCCGGGCGCCAGGCAGTGGGGCACGGCTCGAAGCAGGGCGTCGAGTGCGGCAAACTCGTCGTTGACGGCGATACGCAGTGCCTGGAACGTGCGTCGCGTGGAGAGCTTCACGTCCGCCTTCGTGATCTGCGGAACGGCCACGGTCAGGCCGATGCGCACGACTCGTTCGAGCGCGTGGGTTGTCTCGAGCGGCTGGCTCTTCAACAGCTCCGCGATGGCGCGTGCATGAGGTTCATCTGAGTTGTCCTCGAGCAGACATTCGAGCTCGATCTGGCTCAGTCGTGCGAGGAGCGCAGCCGCAGGCTCGCCTTTCTGGGGGTTCATGCGCATGTCGAGCGGGCCGGCGCCCTTGTAGCTGAAGCCGCGATCGGGATTGTCGTACTGCATCGATGAGACGCCGAGGTCCGCAAGGAGCACGTTCGCGTGTTCAATCCCTTCGTCCGCAAGCGCCTTGTGCAGCCCAGCGAAATTGGCGTGGCGCGTCACGAACCTGTCGGGGCCGTACCCAGCCGCGCGGAGCCGCGCTTCGGTACGAGGCAACTCGAAGGGATCGGCGTCGATACCGAGGAGGCGTCCGTCGGGGGCGATGCGATCAAGGATCGCCTGCGCGTGGCCCCCACCTCCGAGCGTGCAATCCACCGCAATGTCGCCGGGCTGTGGGTGGAGGCATTCGAGAACCTCCGCCACCATGATCGGTCGATGCGTGCCTGCGGGCGTCTTGCCCGACGCCAGGACCTTCAGTCGTTCATCTGGATAACGCTCCGGGTTCAGCTCTTTGTATTTGTCGCGAAAGTCGCGTGGGTTGCGACCGGAATACCGCCGGCGACGTGTGTGGGTGGGGCTCTCGTCGCCAGGCGGTTCGGGCACGTTGCTAGAAACGATACGTGTAAAGCACCTTCGACGCCGCACGCCGGTCCAGCGTCACAAGCCGATCCCTCACGGCGTCGTCCAGCCAGTTGTGCGTGTAGACGACGTAGAGGTCGTTGCCAGGGGTGAGAATCCAGCGGAAGCGTGACTGCCAGCCCACGACGGCGCTTTGCGAGTCGTACTGCACCAGGTTGACCAGGGCGATGTACGGGTTGAACTGCGTTTCAAGGTTCAGCCGAAAGAGGCGCGTGGAGAAATCGCCTTCAGGCAGTTCGATCCTGTTCCATTCGCTGTTGAGACTGGCGATGAGTCCTGGCCGCGCCCTGACCGTGAAGTTCATGACGCGTTTTGCGCGCGAGCCCGAGTAGAAGTCTCCTCCCTCGTGTTCGAGCCGGACGGCAAGCACTCGACGATTCGCGGTCTGCAAGACGTACTTCCGTCGGGCGAAATCGTATTCGGCTCCCAGCGGAAGCGTGATGCTGTCGTTGAGCTCGAACGGTTCGTCGAGCCGTTCGTGATTCCAGGACTGTTCGATGTTGAAGAAGTCGCCCGCGTGAAGGCTGACCTGGATCAGCGTCAAGTCAACCGTTCTCGTCAATGTGTCGTTGTGGAGATCCGTTCGTACGTCGTAGCCGCCACCGAATTGAAACTGCCTGATGTAGCGGTGGTTCGCAGGGCGTGGTGAATACTCGAGTCGAGGCGTGTATCGACGATACCCGCGGCGGGTGACGAAGCCTATGCCTGGGTCGAAGTTTTCCTGAACTTCGAACACATCGAGGCGTCCATCCCACCTATCGTTGGGGTAGATGAGCGCTCCGCCGAACGCCGAGTTGCCGCTCGTCGTGCCTTCGCGCGTGGCATGGAGCATCCAGAGGTTGGTCTGGAGATTCTCGGAGCCAAGAAAATCAGACGTGGCAAACCGGGCGTCGATGCCGGCCGTGTGGCTGACGTCCCTGCCGTCGCGATGGTCGCGTCGGGTGTAGAGACCCCCGATGTACGACTGCTGGAAGAGCCGGCTCTTGAAACGTGCCACCGTGAAGTCTTCGCCCTCGAACGCGTCCTCTTCGCCCGTCCGCACGTGAAGCAGGCCGATGTCCTGACCGGCGATTTGTCCGGTGACCTTTGTGCCGTAGTCGATCTTCTGGGGCGTGCTTGACGCGCTCAGACCGATGCGGCGGCTGAAGAAGGGAAGGATGCGGTCGGCGCCGTCGTTCTGGAAATTGTTCTCCTGCTCGTCAGCACTTGCGAAGTCGAAGAAGGTGGCGCCGTCGAGAAAGAAGTCGCGACGCTCAGGAAAGAAGAGCGAATACCGCGTCAGGTTCACCTGGCGCTGATCGACTTCGGTCTGCGCAAAGTCGGTGTTGACCGTGAAGTTGGCTCGAAGGAGCGGCGTCGGGTTGTAGAACAGGTCGATGCCAGCACTCGTGTCGGTCGTGGTGCGGTTGAGTCCGCGACCCGGAGACGACTCGGCCGTCAGCAAGCCGTACGGCTTGATGTCGAGGCCGCGTCCCTGGCTGACATTGCTGATGCCGGTCACCATGCCTGCGTTGTTCATCCGTCGCAGGCTCTGGTTGCGCGCCCATCCGTTCCAGATCGTCTCTTCATTCTTGCGGCGCACGGTGCGCTGAAAGTTGATGCCCCAGGTGTCGCTGTTGGGATTGAAGTTCAGCGTGCGAAACGGGATCTCAATCTCGAGCGTCCAGCCGATCTCGCTGCGGTGTGCCTTGCCGTTCCAGATGCCGTCCCACTGCCGGTTTTCGCCGTTCACGCCGATCAGCGCGTCAGCGATGAGTCCCGACGGGTTCATCTCGAAGAAGTAGCCCGTGCGGCCATCGAGGAAGGTGTCGATGATCCACATGAAGCGATCGTCCGAGCCGAGTCCCTGGTCTCGTCGCATCTGGAAGCGAATCAGTTTGTCGGGCTCCGAGTCGTGCGCCGTGACGCCCATGTAGAGCGCGTCGTTGTCGTACGCGATCCGTACTTCAGTCCGTTCGGTGGCCGGTCGCCCGTTGGCCGGATCGATCTGGATGAAATCCGTGGCCGGGGTGACGCTGGACCAGAAGGCTTCGTCGAGGCGTCCATCCAGCGTGACCATGTCAACGGCGGGGAGACGCGTGGCGGTCATCGTGCGCCGGGCGTTGGACTCGGGCACGGGTTGCTGCGCCCAGGCGGACGCGGCATCGAACAGGGGCACACTACACGAAACGAGGAGTCGCGCGACTCCCAGGCGAAATCCAGACATGTCCAGGTGATCTCAGGGATGAGGCGAGCTGCGAGGGTTCAATACTCTTATTACTACGACATCCCTGGGTCTCGCGTTGACACCCTCCGCGGGAGGGTCACCGGGAGAGATGTGGCATCTCTCCCGGGATAGCGCGATCAGAAGCCGCAGAAGCTGCGTGTGTACAGCTTGACCGTGCGGTCTGCCGAGCTCTTGTCACCCTCTTTGTCTGTGACCTCGAGTGTGATTTTGAGGTCCACATAGCGGCCTCGGCCGTCGTTGTCGCTGGTCGTTGACGCGCCGTCAACGAAATTGCAGGTCGTATCGATTTCGTTGAAGGCCGGGTCGGGCTTCTCGGTGCTGATCTTGCCGCGGACCTCGAGGTTCCACGACCACCGCACGATGCGGCCTTCAGAGGGCTTGCCATCGAGACGGCAATCGAGCTGGAGTCCCTGATCGATCAGTGCACACGCATCCTGACCGAACGTCGGTGACGTGACGGTGAAGATCGCCCGTGGCCGTGGGAGCAGTAGCGTGAGCTGCACCGTGCGCGCTGTATCCGCATACGTTGCGGTGATCGTGACCTCGGTGCGTTCGTCCACCGTTGCCGTGTCCACGGTGAACGTGGCCGTGGTCTGGCCTGCGGGCACCGTGACGGAACTGGGCACTCTCGCCGATGAGCGGCTGCTCTCGAGCCTCACGACCGCACCGCCTGTCGGCGCGGCTGCCGTCAGCGTGACCGTTCCCTGCGGTTGAGACTGGCCGGGAACGGCGTTGCTCGAGAGCGACACCGCTGACAGCGTTGCCGGGGCCGCGGGCGGAGGTGGCGGTGGCGGAGCGGGCGCAGGAGGTGGAGGCGTGGGTGTAGGTGCTGGCGTCGGCGCGGGCGCCGGAGTGGGCGTCGTCGGCGTCGATGAAGACGACTCGCAGCCCATGGCCGCGATTGATAAGGCAAGGCACCCGGCAACCGCGAACAGGCGAATCATGCGCACCACGACCTCCAGTCGTCAAAAGGCAAACGGGTGAGTATCCATTTGCCAGCGGGCTGGCGTCAACCAGATGGCCGTGATCGTTAAGATCCGGACCAGCGGTCGAGATTGACCGCCGATCCGGTACAGGAGCAGGTCACTCGACGATGTTGAGGATTTCGCGATAGCCCGTTTCCACCAGCGGCGACATTTTCGCGTAGTTCGCCTGGAAGTCCTTGTCGGCGAAAATCTTCGGCGCGTTGGTTTCCCAGGATGAGAGGTTGGGGATCGTCAGCTCCAGCACGAGCGTGTAGAACGGACCCGTCACGTCGGTGAGGATACGCGTCGAAAAGTCCACCCCGGCAAGCGCTCTTTTTTGAATGGCGACCGCTTCCTTCACGAGGGGAAGGGCTTCCTTGGTTTTTCCAAACTTCAGCTTGAATACATTGCGGATGAGGATCATTCGAGACCTCCTTAGTGTGGGGTTTGTCGCGGTCCCTCATTATGCCCGTTCGAGGTGTGGCACATGTGAACACGCGGACCGTCGAACCTGCGACAATACGAGCGCCTCACCCTACGCCGGGGTGGCGAAACTGGCAGACGCACAGGACTACGGCCGCTGGCCATCCGGGGAAGTTGCTACACGATCTCCGGCGTTCGGCGGTGCGAAACATGGAGCGGGCAGGGCTGTCTCGATCCGTGGCGATGCAGCTCACGGGACACAAGACCGAGGCGGTCTATCGAAGGTATGCGATCACGAGTGAAGCGGACTTGCGTGAAGGAGTCGCGCGCCTGAACTCTCCAAACACCCTCAGGAGCGAGAGGTCAGCGTAGGGAGGGTCCGAAATCAAGGAGATTTTGGCTAAACTCTCGTCCGAGGCCCTCTCCGTTGACTCTAGTTGCTGCGTTTCGCCAGAAAGAAACTCCGATTCTAATTGGCGATTTTCTCATCACAGCCGGCGCCACGGCGCGCGGATCACGTAAGAAGATTTGTCGAATCGCTGACAATTTTGCGATTGGCTGGACAGGGAACCTGCTCGCGGCCACGAGAGTAATTTCGGCGCTCCGAGGAAGGTTCAGAGGCGGCAGACCCACGGCGGCTGACGTCGAACGTTTCTTGACGACCTACCCCACGACAGATCTGGGCGATTTGCGTGTCCATATCATTGGGTGGATTCTTGCGGAGACCGACGTCTGTTTTTGCTGGAATAGCTCCTGGCCAACTCAGCTCTTCGAAGAGCCTTACCACTACGACGGATCGGGCGGACCCCGTTTCATGCAGCGAGCGGGGGAAGATGGGCAACGGCCCCAGATCGGACATGCTGACCCAGTTGTGGCTGCGGTGTGTTCGGTTGGGCTGTTGATGCTGGACGAGATCACCTGGCGATCGAACCAGCAGGCCGGCTTCGGCTACGGGTATGAAATCTTATTTGCTCGAGATTCAGCCTTCCATTATGTCGATGGCATCACCTGGGCGTTTGCACAAGCCTGCTTCTCACAGCAGGGAAAGTACATGCGCACCGATGTCGTACCCCGCGTGTGCACCAATCGGACATTCGGCGAGCTATCCGTCTATCAAATTGACGAGCTGAATCCCGGTCACGATACGTTGCATTCGGACGTGGTTACTCCGCCCTTTGACTTCGACAGGGCTGAGGTGGATGGGCTGCTCCGTCGTCTACAAGGGCAGAATGCTCCTGTGGTTGGGGACCATCTTTGTCTGATGATGAATATGGTGCGTGACGCGGATACGCCCAATCCGCGCCCTATCACGCCGCTGATTTTCACAAAATGGCCGGGTGACTCCGGTGAGCCCTTTGTTGACCTAACTTTCACGCCGAGCGGAGCGCAAGGACTCAACGGGACTTACCACTTCAAGCTGCCAGACGGCCCTTTTCTTGAGCAAATTTTCGCGCGAGTGATGGCTGCCCGACTCAAGGGAAATGCGGACCCGAAACAATCGGCGTAGTCCCGCTGCGCCTCGAATTGGCCGCACTCCGGTGCCATCGCTTCTGGCGTTATGCTGCGCCATCGCCTATGTCAGCGCGGCCAGTGAAGCTTCTCAGGCAACGCCAACCGCGAGCCAGAAGCTCGAGTACGCCTCCGGAACCTGCGAGTCAGCTCTGGAGCAGTACTGCTCAGGCCCAGAGTACAAGAGCTGGACGGCGTCGGAGATCTCGGAAGTGGATGATGCGATCGCCGACATTTCCGCCACTGTCAATGGAAGGACGGTTATTCTCCAGGCGCGAGTTCCCAAGTTGCGTCGGAAGTCGAACGATGCGGCGAACCCGACTGCTAATGGGATTTCCATAGTAGGAGACGGGTTCAAGTTCATCGCATTAACCGATCGTTTCTTTGAGCATTCGGGTTTGCGCGATCGCTGGAGTGGCGCGCCAGGGTATCGACTGCAGACGCGAATCTTACTGCACGAGATCTTTCATGCCCTGGACGAAGGCGGTAGATTCTCCGAACAGAACGCTGAGTTCCTCGCTCTGGTCGGCTATCGGTTGGGTGCCGACAATAGTCTCGCGCTACCGGTGACAAGAGATCTGGCGCTGCTCTTCGGCGAGATCAACGGTCTACGCCAGAAAGGTGAACATGCGAAAGCTTGGGACTTGGAGAGGCGTATTGGCCGGATGCTGTCGGAGACTTTGTTCCCTACGCTGCTCCCTTCTGTTGGAGCTTTCGTGGGGCCAAAGGATGGGTTCGCTGAAATAGGTGCTCATTTGGTTCTGGATCCCACCGCTCGGCAATATCTGAACCCGAGAGTGGTCGAGTATTTCGACAGGACTCTTTTCACCGAGACTGCGCGATAGTCGTGCGCGCCGGCGTTGTCGCAGGGACAAATCGCGGGGACAAGGCGCAAAGAGCAAGGGCGAGGCCAGCGCAGCAATCCTCGTAACTGACTGATAGCATTAGACCGCTCACCATACGCCGGGGTGGCGAAACTGGCAGACGCACAGGACTTAAAATCCTGGGTCCTGAAAAGGACGTGTGGGTTCGATCCCCGCCCCCGGCACTCGCCTCACGCCGCTCGGCATCGTGCCGGGGGCGAAGCTCAGGCACGCCGCAATGGGCTGCACCCATCGCGAGCGGGCACGATCCCCGTCGTCATCGAACTCGCCTCACGGCGCTCGGCATCGTGTCGGGCGCGGAGCTCAGGCACGCCGCGACGGGCTGCACCATCGCGAGCGGGCACGATCCAGACATACAATCGGCCCGTTTCAGGCGCACCCAGGATCCCTATGGCATACGACGAGCAGCTGGCGAATCGCATTCGAGGCGCGTTCGGCACCAGGCAGGACGTCACCGAGCGCAGGATGTTCGGCGGTCTCACCTTCCTCGTTCATGGCCGGATGTGCTGCGGCATCGTGGGAAACGATCTGATGGTGCGAATCCCAGGCGATGAA
This sequence comes from Acidobacteriota bacterium, assembly GCA_013140775.1. GTDB lineage: Bacteria > Acidobacteriota > Vicinamibacteria > Vicinamibacterales > UBA2999 > JABFSA01. The sequence goes on from JABFSA010000091.1 coordinate 54,943, forward strand.
TTCGAAGCCGTCCTGCGCAGGCGGCACGTGAGACCCATGGATTTCACGGGCAAGCCGCTCAAAGGATTCGTGTACGTCTCGCCACCAGGCTTCCGCACACCCGCGGCACTCCTGGCCTGGCTGGCGTACGGCGAACGGGTCGCTGAAGCGAAAGCGGTGAAGCCCGCCCCTCGCGGTCCGCGCGCCTCGACGAGAGCGCCGGGTGGCGCCGCCTTGCGGACTCGGTCGACTCGAGGGTGACGCCCCGAATCCCGTGATGCGTGCGTTTCCTTTGCGAGAGGCTGATTGTCAGCGTGGTGCGCCTGCCGGCGTCGCTCGCTCGGTGTCGAGTTGGCGCACCTTCACGCTGTAGGCGACCGGTACCGCCTTCGAGAGGTAGCACGTCGTGTCATCGCACGCCTGATACTCCAGGACACCGGTGATCGACACGTTCTCCACGGATGCGAGGGCCTTTCGTGCATCCGGCGACGCATCGAAAGACACGTCCTGGGTCAACCTGAACGGTTTCTGGAATACCTCGACGCGTTCGTTCAGCGGCTTGAACACGTAGATCTCTGACGCCGGGTACCGTACCGGACGCATCTGCAGGAATGGCTGCGCGTTCAGCCGAAACGCGACGACCTTGTAGTCGTGGTTGCCTGGAGCATAGACGTGCATCCCGGGACGGGGCGTGATGTCGGCGACGATTGAAAACAACGAGCCCGGTGCGACCACCTGATCGCTGACGTAGGTGGTCATGGCCATGTGGTCCGTCGTGATCTGCTGGGCATCGACCGCGCGATCGGCGTCTCCGAGCTTCAGCAGAATGCTCGACACCGTATTCCGCTCCTGATACGCCTCTTCGAAGAATCGCGCGGTCACCACCCCTCTTCGATTGACGATGAACGTCCCCGGAAAGGGGATGCCGTAATTGGTCGAGGTCGGGTCGACGGTCGTATTGAGGATGCCGAACGTCTTGATGGTGGCCGAACCCGAGTCCGACAACAGCGGAAATGTGATGCTTCGGCGCCGTGAGAAGTCGGCCAGAATGGCGGGAGAGTCGTAGGTCACCACGGCCAGTCCGAGCCCCTTCTTCCTGAGATCCGGCAGGCGCGACTGCAACTCCACCAGCTGCGTCTTGCAGTAGGGGCACCAGTCTGCCGACCGCGAGAAGACCAGCATCAGACCGTTCGGGCCCATGAGCCCGTCGCGGGTCCACATCGCACCGCGTTGGTCCTGCAGGCGGAAGTTCGCGATCGTCTCGCCGACCTGTGGACCGAGCTTCGTCACGTCGATCCTCGCCGGCGCCGATTGACCGAACGCTGTTGCCGAGAGGACGACGAGTACAACACTGGAGAGCATCAGATCGCGCATGGCTACCTCGTTATCGTGCGCAGGATGACGGAGACAACGCTGCAGTGACGACTGGATCGGCAGGCGACGCACGTCGAGCGGTCATCGGCCGCCCTCGCCCAACGGCAGAAGCCGCTGAACCACCTTCGCCTCGAAATCCTCTGGCAATTCGCGTTCGAAGGCCAGGCCAGCTGCACGGGCCGCCCGGGCGATGGTATCGACCTGCTGTCGGAACGTGCGGCAGTGACCACACATCGCGAGATGCATACGGACGAACAGCCGGCGCATGAGGGGCGCCCCCGCCAACCCGCCGGTGGCGACCAGCATCGACACCTCGTGACATGTCATCATCGCGATCGGCCCCAGCCCTTCCGTTCGAGACATTCCCGCAATTTCATCCGTGCTCGATGGAACAGTACACCGATGTGAGTGACGGTCTGCCCGGAAATCTTACAGACCTCCGCCGCGGAGAGTTCCTCGACCTGCCGAAGCTGGAACACGTCTCGCTGGACAGGTGACAAGCCTTCCAGGCAAGCCTGGATCGCCCTGGCCGTCTCGTGTGCGGTTGCCTGCCGGTCCGGCGCGATCGGCGGTCGGACCCAGTGGCCCCGCGCGTCGAACTGCGACTCGAAGACGTCGTCGATCGGGTCGTTCAATTCCTCACGGCTGACCGTGCGGCGGCGCTCCTGGGACTTGTGGTGCAGGATACCAAACAACCAGGTGCCGACCTGGGCGCGGCCCTCGAACCGCTCGAGCGAGCCGATGAATGTCACGAAGACGTCCTGCACGAGATCTTCGGCTTCCTGCGTCGAATAGCCCATGCCTCGCGCGGCGCGGTAGAGTCGCCGGCCCTGTTCGTCAACGACCGACCGCAACGTTTCGGGATCTCGCCGCCTGAGACGCGCCAGATAGGTGTCATCCAGTTGGACCACTCCTCCAATCATACAGACCACGTCGGGAGGCCCTCAGAGGCCTCACGAGGTCTGCCGTCGCGTCGGCAGTAATGTTTGGCGGTCGTCTTGCACTCACTTCCAGGGTGACGAATCGCCGGGATGAACCTGGTTCGAGATCGGTCACCCGATGGAGTTCCTGATGAATACACGTATCGTTCTTGCCTCAGCGTTCGCTGCTGCCATCGCCGCGCCTGTGTTGCTGTCGGCACAAAAGCCAGCCACGGCCCCTACCTTCAAAGCTGAGAAGTGCTACGGCATCGCCAGGGCCGGCAGTAACGACTGCGCCTCAACCGGCAACAACTCCTGCGGCGGAACATCGAAGCGGAACAGCGACACGAAGGCCTGGATCTTCGTGCCCGAAGGCTACTGCGAGCGCATCGTCGGCGGCAGCAAGACCGCCAAATAGTGCCGGGAAAAGGGGGCCATCGCCATGACATCGAGTGATCGCGTGCCGGCGCGCGCCGGCGTCGGTTTGAGACTGCCGCACATCGAGGAGGCGGTGGCCACCCGTCCGTCCGCGGGATGGTTCGAAATCCATCCCGAGAACTTCCTCGCCAATCCGCATGCAACCGAACTGCTGCAGGAGCTGGCAGGACAGTATCCGATCTCGGTCCATACCGTAGGCCTGTCGGTCGGCACTGCCAGCGGGATCGACCGTGCCCACCTCAAGCGCGTCCGCGCGCTGATCGATCGCATCGACCCGGTGCTGGTATCAGGCCATCTGGCGTGGTCCACGCACGGCGCTGAATATCTGAACGATCTCCTGCCTCTGCCGTTCGACGACGAAACGCTCCGGATCGTCTCGGCTCAGCTGCGTGAGGTCCAGGATCAGATCGGGCGTTCGTATCTCCTCGAGAACCCGTCGAGCTATGTGGGTTTCGCCGGTTCAACCATGACCGAGGTGCAGTTCCTGAACGAACTGGTCGATCGCACCGGGTGCCGGTTGCTATGCGACGTGAGCAACGTCTACCTGAGCGCCCACAACATGGGGTACGACGCGCACGCCTACATCGATGGCTTGCCCGCCGAAGCGATTGCTGAGCTCCACCTCGGCGGCTTCACTCCTGAAGATGACCCCGCCACACCAGGCGGTCTCGTGCTGATCGACACACACGCAAACGAGGTGACCAGCCCGGCGTGGGACCTGTACGCGTATGCCCTCGACCGGTTCGGCGCGAAGCCGACGCTCATCGAGTGGGACGACGACATTCCAGCGTTCGGGACGTTGCTGGGTCAGGCTGCCATGGCTGACGCAATTGCGGCGAAAGTGCTCGAGCCGGAGGCACAACGTGTCGCCGCTCGC
>JABFSA010000078.1 GCA_013140775.1 Acidobacteriota bacterium
CTCCCGGGAGGGGGCGGTCCTGGGTGCGGGGGCGGTGCTCGGTGGACGAGTGTGGGACCGGCAGCACAAGTTCCGCGTCCGCCTGGGCCCGCTCGCGCTGACGCAGTATGACAGCTTCCTGCCCGGCGGGGCGCCGCTGGCGAAGCTGGTGGACTGGGTGCGGCTCTATCTCGGGTTCGAGCTGGAGTGGGACGTCCGGCTGCGGCTTGCCGAGGCTGAGGTGCCGCGCCTCTCGCTTGGCCGCGCGGGCCGCCTCGGGTGGACGACCTGGCTCGGCCGGCGACAGAGTGGGGTGGACGCCGACGATCTGTGCTTGAATGCGGAGGCGTTCGTATCCCAGCACGGGATCGTGTCTCCGGAGGTGACCGCCGCATGAGTGAGATCAGCCGTTCGGCGCTCTTCGGCAAGCTGAACAGTCTCGCCTACAAGGGGATTGAAGGGGCGACGGTGTTCTGCAAGCTGCGCGGGAACCCCTACGTCGAGCTGGTCCACTGGATCCAGCAGATCCTCAACGGCCAGGACTCCGATCTTCACCGGATCCTCCGGCATTTCGACGTGGATTCGTCGCGGCTGGCTGCCGACATCACCGAGTCGCTCGACCGGCTTCCGCGCGGTGCCACGTCGATCTCGGATCTGTCGCCCCACGTCGAAAACGCCGTCGAGCGCGGGTGGGTGTACGCCACGCTGATGTTCGGCGACTCCCGCGTGCGCACGGGGTACCTGATCGTGGGCCTCCTGAAGACGCCGTCGCTCCGGAACGCCCTCGCAGGCATCTCTCGGCAGTTCGAGCGCATCAAGCTCGACACGCTCACCGACGACTTCAACCGGATCGTGAGCGGATCGCCGGAGGACGCGCTGGCGGCGGCCGACGGTACCGGGGCTGAAGCCGCAGGGGCGCCCGGCGAGGCCAGTGGCGCCATGGCGCCCGCGCAGTTGGGCAAGCAGGAAGCCCTGAAGCGCTACGCCACCGACCTCACCGAGCGCGCGCGCAAGGGCGAGATCGATCCGGTGAGCGGACGCGACGAAGAGATCCGCCAGATCGTGGATATCCTCATGCGCCGGCGTCAGAACAACCCGATTCTCACTGGCGAGGCCGGCGTCGGAAAAACGGCCGTCGTCGAGGGCTTCGCGATCCGCCTGGCGCGGGGCGATGTGCCGCCGCCGCTGAAGGATGTCTCGCTGATGACGCTCGACATCGGGCTGCTCCAGGCCGGCGCCAGCATGAAGGGGGAGTTCGAGAACCGGCTGCGGCAGGTGATCGATGAAGTGCAGGCCTCGCCGAAGCCCATCATTCTCTTCGTGGATGAGGCGCATACGCTCATTGGCGCGGGCGGCGCGGCCGGCACCGGCGACGCGGCGAATCTGCTCAAACCGGCGCTCGCGCGCGGCACGCTCCGGACAATCGCCGCCACCACCTGGGCCGAGTACAAGAAGTACATCGAGAAGGATCCCGCGCTCACGCGTCGGTTCCAGGTCGTGCAAGTGGCTGAACCGAGCGAGGACAAGGCCATCCTCATGGTACGGGGCGTGGCGTCGGTGCTCGAGAAGCACCACCGCGTACAGGTGCTCGACGAAGCGCTCGAGGCGGCCGTGCGCCTGTCGCACCGCTACATCCCGGCGCGTCAGCTTCCGGACAAGGCTGTCAGCCTGCTCGACACGGCCTGCGCGCGCGTGGCCATCAGTCAGCACGCGGTGCCCGCGCAGCTCGAGGACTGCCGCCGGGCGCTCGAGGCACTGAACACCGAGCTCGACATCATCGGCCGCGAGGAAGCCGTGGGCGTGGACGCGCGGGATCGGCGCAAGGCGGCCGAAGACAAGCGCAACACCGCCGAGGCGCGTCGCACGGAGCTGGAGGCCCGTTGGCAGCAGGAGCGCGAGCTGGTGGACCGCGTGCTCGCGATCCGGGCGTCGCTCCGGAAGGGCGCCGCACCGGTCGAAGGCACGGGCAGCGCGCTCGAGAAGGAGGCGCAGGGCGCCGAACCAGACACCATCACTCCCGAACAACGCGAGACGCTGCTCGCCGAGCTGCGCGACCTGCAAGGCAAGCTGACCGCGCTTCAGGGCGACTCGCCCCTCATCCTCCCCAACGTGGATGAGCCCGCCGTCGCATCCGTCGTCCAGGACTGGACCGGCGTGCCAGTGGGCCGGATGGTGAAGAACGAGATCGAGGCGGTGCTCAAGCTCGCCGACACGCTGAACCAGCGCGTCATCGGCCAGCGCCACGCGCTCGAGATGATCGCGAAGCGGATCCAGACCTCGCGCGCCAGGCTCGACAATCCCGAGAAGCCGATCGGCGTCTTCATGTTGTGCGGTCCGTCCGGGGTGGGGAAGACCGAGACGGCGTTGGCGCTCGCCGAGTCCCTCTACGGTGGCGAGCAGAACGTCATCACCATCAATATGAGCGAGTTTCAAGAAGCGCACACCGTCTCCACACTCAAGGGCTCGCCGCCCGGGTACGTCGGGTACGGAGAGGGCGGTGTGCTCACCGAGGCCGTGCGCCGCCGGCCGTACAGCGTGGTGTTGCTGGACGAGATCGAGAAAGCGCACTCCGACGTCCACGAGCTGTTCTTTCAGGTGTTCGACAAGGGTTGGATGGAGGACGGCGAGGGCCGGCGGATCGACTTCAAGAACACGATCATCCTGCTCACGTCGAACGTGGGGACCGAGCTCATCGTGAGTCTCTGCAAGGATCCGGAGTTGATGCCGGCACCCGAGGGGATTGCCAAAGGCCTGCGCGAGCCGCTCTTGAAGAAGTTTCCGGCGGCGCTGCTCGGCCGCCTCGTCACCGTGCCCTACTATCCGCTCGACGATGCGATGCTCGCCAATATCACAAGGCTGCAGCTCGGTCGCATCCAGCGCCGCGTGACCGCGCACCACGGGATCCCGTTTGGCTATGACGAGGCGGCCGTGAAGCTCATCGTGAGTCGGTGCACCGAGGTCGAGAGCGGCGGCCGGATGATCGACGCCATTCTGACCAACACCGTACTTCCGGCCATCAGCCGCGAGTTCCTGAGCAGGACAATGGCGGGGCAGCCCCTGGTTGGGATACAGCTGGCGGTGGCCGACAACGATTTCGTGTATCAGTTCGAGTAGCGCCGGGTTATCGGGACGAGGCGAGCGGAGTCACACATGGAATCGTCGGAACAACCCAATCCGCAAGGACGCGACGTCACGCTGGACGAGGCGTTGGAGATGGCCGTCCACTTCCAGCAACGTGGCCAACTGGCCGAGGCGGAAGAGGTGTTCCGTACGATTCTCGCGGCGATGCCGGACGAGCCCGTGGCCCTGCACTACTCGGGCGTGCTCGCCCACCAGCTGGACCGGCACGACGAGGCGTTGAGCCGGATCGAGCGAAGCCTCGCCTTCGAGCCCGGCCGTGCCGACTGGCACAGCAATCTTGGCATCGTGCTCAAGGCGACCGGACGGATCGACGACGCGGCCGCCGCCTTCCGCCGGGCCATCGCGTTGAGTCCGACGCACGTCAACGCCCACAGCAACCTCGGGGTGTTGTTGAAGGCGCAGGGCCGGCTCGCCGAATCCGAGGCCGAGTACCGGCGGGCCATCGAGCTCGACCCGAGTCACACCGACGCCTATCACAACCTGGGCGTCCTGCTCTCCGCGACTGGTCGTTCGAGGGAAGCCGTGCTGTGCTACTGCAAGGTGACGACCCTCAGCCCGCACTACAAGGAGGCCCGGCGCCTGTTGGCTCTGGCCCACTGCACGCTGGGAGAAGACGACAAGGCCGTGGCCATCTACGAGCAGTGGCTCGCCGAGGAGCCCGACAACCCCGTGGCCCGGCACATGCTCGCCGCCTGCTCCGGCCAGGGTGTGCCGGCGCGGGCGTCGGACGCGTTCGTCGAGAAGGTCTTCGATGACTTCGCGGTGAGCTTCGACTCGAAGCTGGCGGCGCTGCACTACCGGGCGCCCGCGCTCGTCGAGGCGATGCTGAAGGATTCCGGCATCGAGCCGCGGCAGCAGCTCGACGTGCTCGACGCCGGGTGCGGCACCGGGCTCTGCGGTCCGCTCGTGGCGCCCTGGGCGCGGCGGCTCGTGGGCGTGGACCTCTCGGCCAAGATGCTGGAGCGGGCACAGCACCGGTTGGCGCCGAACGAGCTGGCGCCGTTGACACATGTGTACGACGAGCTGTGTCACGCCGAGCTGACCTCGTACCTGCAGGCGCACCCCAACGAGTTCGACCTCATCGTGTCGGCCGACACCATCGTCTACTTCGGCGACCTGGACGACGTCCTCGGGGCCGCGGCCACCGCGCTGCGAGAGGGAGGGGTGCTCATCTTCACGGTCGAGGATGCGTCTGCCCTGGATGTGCCCGGCGCGGACGAGAAATCAGCCCGGCCCTTCCATATCGACGCGCACGGGCGGTATGCTCACCGGCACGACTATGTGGAGCGCACGCTGGCAACTGCCGGGATGGACGCTGCGATCGTCCGCGCCGAGCTGCGCATGGAGGCTGGCGTGCCAGTGAAGGGGCTCCTGGTGCGCGCGACGAGGCCGACGGTTGCACAGGTGGCGGCAGTGGAGGCGGCGGTGCCGGAGGCGGTGACCCATGGCTAGGGCGATGGAGATCGTCACGCCGCTCGGTGGGGACGTGCTCCTCTTCCACGGCATGCACGCCCGCGAGGAGCTCGGCCGCCTGGGCGAGTTCCAGGTGGACTTGTTGAGCGATCCCAAGAACATCATCAACCTCGACGACATCCTCGGCAAGAACGTCACCGTGAAGCTGGCGCTCCCCGATGACGCCACACGCTACTTCAACGGGTATGTCACGCGCTTTTCGCAGGGCGGCACCTACGGGCGGTACAACCGCTACGTGGCCGAGGTGCGGCCGTGGCTCTGGTTTCTGACGCGGACCGCGGACTGCCGTATCTTTCAGGAGATGACCGTTCCGGACATCTTGAGGGCCGTCTTCGCCGACGAGCCGACCAACGACTTCAAGCTCGAGCTGACGAACACGTACCGCAAGTGGACCTACTGCGTGCAGTACCGGGAGACCGACTTCAACTTCGTCAGCCGGTTGATGGAGCACGAGGGCATCTACCATTACGTGCGCCACACCGACGGGCACAACACGCTCGTGCTCACGGATTCGGCGACCGGCCACGCGTGCGCCCCAGGATACGAGACTATCCCGTTCATCCCCCCGCAGGAGCTGGCCCGCCCGGATCTCGAGCACGTGAGCGCGTGGGAGTTCTCTCGTGAGATTCAGCCTGGTGTCTACGTCCACACCGACTACGATCTCGAACGCCCGAGTGTCGGGCTCAAGACGCAGAAGGCGCTGCCGCGCACCTATGCGCCGAGCAAGTATGAGGTATTCGACTATCCCGGCTTCTACATCCAGAAGCCGCACGGTGAGTCCTACGCTACCGTTCGCATCGATGAGTACGGCACGCAGTTCGAAACGGCGCATGCCGCCACGAATGCCCGCGGCCTGAGCGTCGGGAGCCTCTTCTCGCTCTCCGGGTGCCCGCGGGAGGATCAGAACTGCGAGCATCTCGTGCTGGCCGCCAGCCATCAGCTCGAGTTCGGCGAATACGAGGGCATGCCGAGCCCACAGGGTGCCAGCTACCGCTGCAGCTTCACCGCGATGTCGAGCCAACAGCAGTTTCGGCCGCGCCGCACCACGCCGAAGCCGTTCGTGCAGGGGCCGCAGACCGCCGTCGTCGTCGGGCCCGCGGGCGACGAGATCTACACCGACAAGTACGGCCGCGTGAAGGTCCAGTTCCACTGGGACCGCTATGGTAAGAAGAACGAGAGCAGCTCGTGTTGGACACGCGTGTCTCACCCCTGGGCCGGCAAAGGATGGGGCGCCGTCTCGACGCCGCGCATCGGCCAGGAAGTGATCGTGGACTTCCTCGAGGGCGATCCCGACCAGCCGATCGTCACCGGCCGCGTCTACAACGACGACAACCAGCCGCCCTTCGGGTTCCCGGCTGGGGCGGTGCTGAGCGGCATCAAGTCGCAGACGCACAAGGGGGCCGGGTTCAACGAGCTGTCGATGGACGACACCGCGGGCACCGAGCGGGTGTTCATCCACGGCCAGTACAACATGGACACCGTCGTCGAGCACGATCAGACCTCGACGATTCACAACAACCGGACCGACGTGGTCGACGTGGACGACTCGGAGACGGTAGGCGGCAACCAGAAGCAGCACGTCGTCAAGAACCGAAAGGAAACTGTTGGGGGCACGGAGACCATCACGATCACCGGACACCGATCAGAGACCGTCAATGGCGGCGAAGACGTGACCATTAACGGTGCGCGCTCGCACACCGTCAACGGTGTGCAGACCACGACGATCTCGTTGGCGGAAGCCCACACGGTGGGCGCGGCGCGGGCGCACACGGTTGGCGCCGCAGAGGCTATCACCGTGGGTGGAGCCCAGGTTGTCTCGGTTGGGGCGGCGCAGATGGTTAACGTTGGTGCGATTCAGAGCACCAACGTCGCAGGGGCCCAATCAACAAAAGTGGCCGGCGCACGTTCCGTCACCGTCGGTGCCGCTCAGACCACGAAGGTAGCGGCGGACGCCTCGACGACAGTGGGCGGCGCCTTCAGCGCAACCGCTGGCAAGACGATGAGCCTGAAGTCCACCGCGGACTTCAGCGCGCAATCGGATGCCAAGGGGCTCTTGGCAGCCAAGGATGAATTGGTCCTGGAGTGTGGCAGCGCCAAGATCATCATGAAGAAAGATGGCAGCATCGAGGTCGAGGGGAAGAACATCACGGTGAACGGATCCGGAAAGATCATTGTGTCCGCCAGCGGCAACCTCGATCTCAAGGGCTCCAAGATCAACCAGAACAGTTAAGGGAGCGTTATGTCAGGGGTACTGGAATTCGCACACTCGTTGAATCAGACCGCGCTCCTGCGCCAGGCGCGCGTCGTCAACGTCGTCGAGGGGGCGAACGTAGTGGTGGAGTTGGCGGGCACGACACACCTCGTCGCCTGCCAGGTGCTGCACACGGGGACGCCGGGGCTGACACTGGCCGAAGGCGAAGCGGTACTCGTCTGGCTGCAAGACGAGATCGGCAGCGCTGGCGTGCTGCTCGGCCGGACCGGTCCGTACACTGGCGCCACCGAGCCCGTCGTCACACCCGTCGAATTCGCTGCGCGACCGCAAACGCTGGTGCTCGAGGCGCAGGGCGATGTTGTGATTCGCAACGGCCATGCGAAGCTGACGCTCGGAGCCCAGGGGGATGTCGAGGTTGTTTGCACGAGCTACACGACGCGCAGCCAGCGGCTCCTGCGGCTGCTGGCGCCGCTGATCAAGCTCAATTGACTGCGGGCTCACTATGACCCTGTCCTTGATCGACGTCCCACGGTGCTTGAAGGTTCAGGAATCTTACGTGGGGCCGCCGCGCACGTCGTCAGGTAGCGGTCGGAAGACTCCGTTGGTCGAGGCGATGGCCTGGGGCGGCACTCCTGCGTACCGCAGGCAGGCCGTTAAGGAGTGCCTCGACACCATCTCGGTGCTGCGCGGCTATCGCGAGCCCATGACCGGTGAGAAGTGGCTCACTCCGGCCGAGTCTGAGCGGCGCCTGCTCGCGCAGGTCAACGGCATCATTGCGCTCGGGCCCCGCGCTCTCGATCAGGTGATCGAGCTAGCGCTCGATCCTGATGTGCCCGATCCGGGCCGCGTGTTTGCAGTGCTCTTCGTGGTTGGATGCGTGTCGGGTCGCGAGTGGCTCGATCGCGCCCGCGACATCTTCGTCGCGGCCGTGCTACGCAACGCAGCAGAGTCTGGTGCCGCGGTCGAAGCGCTGAGTCTCTCGGTCAACCCCGAGCTGGCGACGTTCCTGACCTCATTCCTCGGCGACGAACGCCCGCGTCTACGCGCGGCCTCGATCCGGATCCTGGCATTTCGCGGGGCGCTGACCGAAGCGGATTGGGTGGATGCCATGAACCACCCCGATGTAACCCTCGTGGCTGCTGCCCTATCGGCGCCGCTGCGTGGCTACGATCGGAGTAGCTGCGCGCGCGTGCTGCAGCCGCTATTTGCGCGGCTCGATGCCGAATGGCTGGTGCGTCCCGCACTACGAGCGGGCCTCAGCCTGCGCCTAAATGCTGCGCATGCGTGTGCGGTCCGGATCGCACAAAGCGACCCTTCCTGGGCCGACGCGGCGAATATCGTGGCCATGTTCGGTAATTTGAGCGACGCTCCACACGTTCGCGCGCTCCTCGACGGACCAGGGATCGAGGCCGGGGTACGCGCGGCTGCTATCCTTGGCAGCATCGGATTGGTGCCAGATCTGCTTGAGGTCCTCCATCGGGCCGATTTGGCGTCAGAGACCGCCGTCTTGGTGAAGCAAGCTCTCGCGGCGATCACCGGCATCCCATTTACCGATGTGGCAGATGCGGCGCGGGCGCTGGATCTCTGGTCGCAGCACGCGTCTGGCTTCCACGCCGGCGTCCGTTACCGCCAAGGCCGTCCGCTGACGCTAGAGGCGCTGCTCCAACTCCTTCGTGCCGGATCTGGGCTGCGTAGCGTTCGTCAGAACCTCTATCTCGAGCTGCTCGCCGCCACCGAATCGCAGGTGCCGCCCTTCAGCGCCTACGATTTCGTCCGGGTGCAAGCTGACTCCTTGCGGCACATCGAACGGTGGCTAGCGGAGTTGAGGGTTCCGCACTAGACCCCCGCGAGGCTGCGTTTCAGAGTCCCCATGGATGAGCCCGCTCTCCACAACCACACCGGCTTCGAAGCCAGCATTCTGCCGATCCTCGATCGACAGGGCGGACAAGCGCGTATCGTCATCGTCAAGGCGAGCTACGCGATCCATGTGGGAGGCGCGCTGACTCGTGCGGAGGAGCCGCGTGAGATTCGCATGGGCGACGAACCCTGGGGCCCGCCGGAGATCCCCGACATCAAATTGCCTGGCGACTTCTTTCCCGCGAAGCCAGGGACGGACGTCCTTTTGTCCGGACATGCGGTGCCGCAGGGCCAGCGTTCCAGCACCTTCGTCGACGTAACCATTCGCGTCGCGGAACGCTCGAAGACGCTCCGCGTACACGGACCTCGCGAGTGGCGACGTTCAATCACTTCCGTCGTGCCAGGCCGGAGCGCACCGATGCGACCTACGCCGCTGGCCTGGTCACGCGCTTATGGCGGTCTGGATCTGAGTGATCCCAGGCGGCCGCTGGAAGAGCCACGTAATCCAGTCGGCAGCGGAATCGCCCGCGACGTAGAGCGACTTGTCGGCCGGCCCGCCCCCCAGATCGAGGCTCCTCACGAGCCTATCGGAGCCGCCAATACGCATTTGACGCCAGTCGGATGTGCGCCGCTCGGCCGAAGTTTCGTACCACGTCGGGCGACGATGGGCACGTACAACAAGGACTGGCTCGAATCGACGTACCCCGCGCGGCCGGCGGACTATCGCGAGGAGCACGAGAACTGTGCGCCGCCGGATTTCGTGTTTCGTGAACCCTTGCGCGGCGGCGAGCCGGTGACGGTGACCGGAGTGCATAGCGCCGGCGCCATCGCATTCATGTTGCCGAAGCTCCGCCTGCTCTTCGAAGCCTCGATTGACGGAAGGATCATCGAGCGCAGACCGCACCTCGACACTGTTGTCGTGGACAGCGACGCGATGATTCTCGAGCTCGTGTGGCGCGCACTCTACCGCTGCCCGGCCAAGATGCGCGACCGCTTCACCGCGGTCCGGGTTCAAGCCAAGGAGTTCCTCAATTGAGCGCGGCACGCGGGCCGTTGGCGACGTTGCTGGCGTGGGAGGCGGTCACCAGCCTGGGAGAAAGCGCCGCCGAAACCGCGCTGCTTCTTCGCGCCGGACTGGTCAACGTCGCCCCCTCGCGCTTCATCGACGCCGCTGGCGAGCGCGTGATGATGTGCAGCGCGCCGGCGATTCCACCGCATCTCGCCGGCGCCGAACGGGCGGCGGCGCTGGCGCAACTGGCGCTGAGCCGACTGGTGGAGGCGATCGAGACGCCGAGGCGTCCGGTACTGCTGCTCGCAGTGCCGATGCCTTTTGCGGCTGAGGAGAGCTCGACGCTCGGCACCGAGGGACACGCATTTCTCGAGAGCCTCCGCGCCGGGCTTCCCTCGAGTCTCAAGAGCGTCGAGATCGAATTCTTCCCTTTCGGACGCGCCGCGGGGGCTGTGGCCTTGCGTCGGGCCTTGCAGTTCCTCGGAGAGGACAGGCTGGTGATCTGGGGCGGCGTTGACACCTGGTACGACTGGGCGGCACTGGAAGCCCTCGAACAGAAAGATCGCCTGCTGACCGGTGCCAATATCGACGGTGTGCGCCCCGGCGAGGGAGCCGCGTTCGTGTGCCTCGGGCCACCGACCAGACCGGGCGTCCGCGTGTTGGGCCTCGGCACCGGCCGTGAACCGCATCCGGTCGGCTCAGAAGAGCCATGCCGGTCCGTGGGTCTGAGCGAAGCGCTTGCCGCCGCGGTGGTGCCACTGCGGGAGGCGGCACGCCGCACCAACTGCTGGCTGCTCGACAACACTCACGAGGCCTACGCAACGCAGGAGCTGCAGAACATCATCGCCCGGTTCGGCGACGTGATCGGCCTGCAGACCGAATTGCAGATGCCGTTGAAGGAACTGGGTGACGTCGGCGCCGCCGCGATGCCGCTGCTGACGGTGCTCGGCGCCGAGGCGTGGCGGCTGGGCTACGCGAATGACGCCGCCGCCGTGGTTACCGGCTGCTCGCCGGACGGCGCGCGCGGGGCGCTACTTCTCGGCGCACATGACGGCTTCCAGCTGGTGGAGAAGGCCGCATGGGCGTCGTAGCAAACAACCGCGATGTGGCCGGCGAGGCAACCGGCCACAAAGTCGTCTACATGGGGCCCAGCGTGTGCATCACGCCGGCGGCGCCGAGCCCGATTCCTATTCCCTATCCGATCATGACGCCCGGGGGCACCGGAAGCCTGAATGATGACGCCCGGAAGGTGATGATCGACGGCAAGCCGGTGTTCAAGCTGGATTCGGTCGTGAGTTCCTGCACCGGCAATGAAGCGGGTACGCAGAAGGAGGTCGTAAGTCTGAAGACCGCTTCGAGTTGCTACATCCTCGACGGAAGTCCGAGCGTCATGGCGGAAGGCAAGGCGGTCGTCTTCACTGGCAGTTCTGGTATGGGGAATCAGATGTAGCCATGGCACAAACGTCTGGGATGGCACCGGCGATGATCGTGAAAGCCGGCGGCGCTGGTGGCGTCGCCGACATGGATTGCGATGCGATCTTCGCCTGCTTCGATCCTCCGATCGTGATGGGCCCGCACGAGGACCAGGAAAAGTCGCGCGAGTGGCAGGCCGAGCACGTGCCGCCATGTTCGAACTTTCACGTGTCGGGTCGCGGGGGCGCGAAGATTCTAGGCTGCCTAGCTTTCAGCACCGCCAAGGCCATGACGTGGTTGGTCCAAGACGGCCAGGTGCTGGGCACCGAGCATCAGCAGCTCACCAAGGCGATGCGTGACTTCAGCCAAGCCAACGGAACCGCCAACAAGTCGCTCAAAGAATGGATGGATAAGTATCAAGAGGCAGCAAAGGACGTACTGAAGAAGAGGAAGGTCAAGGACCACGCGAAGCACCTCGACAAGGATGAGCTCGCCGCCGCTGCCGCGAAATGCATTCGCGATAAAGTGGACGAGTCATTCAAGGGCAAGGTCGAACAAGATACCCCGCTGCGCAATGGGCAGGCCCAGGGCAAGCCGCCGGCTCCGCAGAGCGCCCCTGTGAGCAGCGGAGGCCAGGCTGTGTAGTCTTCAA
The DNA here is from genome assembly GCA_013140775.1 of Acidobacteriota bacterium. Lineage (GTDB taxonomy): Bacteria > Acidobacteriota > Vicinamibacteria > Vicinamibacterales > UBA2999 > JABFSA01. The sequence goes on from JABFSA010000078.1 coordinate 11,737, forward strand.
CTTCAAGTGAGATGAGATGAGCGACAAGATCAAACAGATTGTGCAGGTGGCGGAGCTGGCTAAGGCTCTTTACCTGCTGGTGGTGGAGTACGAAGAGGCTGATGGCGGCAATGGTGTCGGCCACTTGTATCGCACGGACGGATTGCGCGCCACCGTCTTCGAGCACGTACTTTCGACTAATGACACGTTGCGTGCCATGTGGGCCTCACCGAGCGGCGCGGTGTGGCTGGCCAGCCAAGACGGCAATGTCTGGACCACTGCTAAGGTGCGGTGGAGCAAGCCCAGGAATCCCGACTTGGATTTCCTGTCGTTCGATCCTGCCCTGAAATGGACAGTGACGACGTTGCCAAATCTCAGGATCGAAGGCTACCCGCCGGCGCTGGGCCCAATATGGGGAACCGACGACGCGAACGTCTTCGCGGCTTCCGGTGAGCACATTTACCACTGGAATGGCAGCGCGTGGGCGCAAGAGTACACGGCGGCCGGAACAGTCAGGGCGTTCAGTGGCACGGGTCCTCAGGATGTCTACGCCGTCGGCGGAGAGAGCACCTTGCTTCACTACGACGGTAAGGCATGGCGGCGATTGCAAAATCCAGGGGACACAACCGGCGACGAGTTGTTTACCGGCGCGTGCCACGCCGCCGACGGGACCGTGTACATCTGCAGCCAGGATGGCAGGCTGCTGCACGGCAGCGCCTCGGGTTTGACCGTACTTGCGCAAAACGATGACATTCAGCTGAGGGGCGTGGCGCTTCTGAACGATCGCGTTCTGCTCGCAGCGGGTGCAGACGGGGTGGCGGAGCTCCAGGGATCCGCCGTCAACGGGATCAGATCGACGTTTCACGCCTTCTCGATCACGCCCGGCAACAAACGGGTCTTCTTCATGAACTCGTCGAGCGAGACTTGCTATGTCGAATACGACCCCTCGGAAGAGACGGCACCGTGGTGGCTCGTGACTTTTTGATGAGAACGATGATTCGCGAAGCCCGGGCTTTCGTGATGCCTTGGATCACGCCGCGGTGAGGAGCCTTGGCCAACGAGCTGCACACTATTCACCGGGCGATCACCGACCTGCGCACCCGGTTGGGATTCGTCGTTTTCGTGCGCGGTCCCCTGAGGGCTCACGCCGATGCTCTGGAGGATCTGTGGACTCGCCTCCAGGCCGGGCTCCTCAGGAAGCGTTTCACGCGGTACCGGTTGGCAAGCCAGACGTCGTGGACCCCACTCCCGGAGTCGACCCAATCGAGTTTCGCGGAGGTCTTCGGCATGCGAGGCTCGCTCGTCGGCTGTTGGGGGCTGGAGCTCGCGGAGCCCGGCGATGAACGCGGGGATGGGCCGTCCAATCTCTGGTTGCAGCTCACTGACCTTGCACCCGTGCGCGGCCTGGAACGGGCCAGCCATCTGCGCGTGCTCTTCCCCGACGACACGCCGGCGACGACAATCACGGCGTTGGGGGAGTGGGCGATCAATCGTCTCCCGCTATGGTGGGGGTCCGGGGGATTCGTGTTCCACCACACGGCCGGTCCGACGTTCACGGCTCACACGCGCATGGCGGCACTTGCGAAGCGCTACTGGGGTGTGCAGATCCAGGACCTGACGAGCCTCCAGTGGGATGGTCTGCGCGGAATGCCGGGCGTCAACTGGCTGACGTTGGTTGGTGAGGAGTTCGCGCAGTCCGGGGGCCTGAGCATCGAGCGCGTGGCCGCCGAGGCCGCGGGCCCGCAGGTGGGCCTATCCCATCGCCGGGGTCCATACGGCGCGGCCATCGCGGCAGGGCCGAAGCCGTTGAAGGGAGACATCAACGTGGGCGAAGATCTGGACGCCTACGTGCGCGTCGCGCGGCTCATCCAACCACTCTTGCTGACCGAGCACACGCCGCTCTTCGGCCCTTTCGCCAAGCCCCGAGTGCTCAGTGCATGGCTCGAGCGTTTCGGTGCCCCTCGCGCGTGGCTCGAGTGCGACATTGCCGATTGACGGCACGAGCAGTGGTTAAACTGGTCAGCTCTGGATGCGCGTGTCCACGCCTTGGGCCGGCAAGTGATGGGACGGTGTGGTAACACGCTACTTCGAGCAGGGGTGATCGGCGGTTGTCTGGGGGGCGACCCGGATCAGCCGATCATCACCGGGCGCGTCTAGTTCTAGTCGTGGAGAAGGCTTCTCCGGGGGGCTGGAGAGCTGAGTCTGGACAGGCGCCGGACAAGTGAGTTCGCAAGAGGTGAGCGCATGTAGTCAATTGGCCATTCGAGCGGATAGCTTTGGCCTGGTTCAACTTGCATCCAAGGAGTATTGTTGTGTCCATCCGAGAACGACCCGCACAATCGCTCGGTCGCTGCCACACCCGGCGTCGTCCTGGGCGGCCTACCGAGGCGTCTGAGGTTTCGGAGAGGGACACGCCGTGGGCCTCGGGGACAGGACCAAGCGTGAGTCACTTCGCCCTACTGGTCGGGCTTCTTGGCAGCGCACTCTTGATGGCATGTGCTGGCACCCTCAGTGGACAGGCTACCCGGGTTCCGGAGGTTCGTCAGTTTGTTGTCGACACCCTTGAGCTAGAGCTGAAGGGCGAGCGTTGGCGCGAATTGACGGACCAGACGTCGAGCCGAGACTACTACTCGAGGGTCGCTTGGCCAACTGAGAGCGAACCAGGATGGGACACCTTTTTTGTCAACGATTCGTACCGGATCGTGCGAGTCACGCCCGTCGAGTCGCGCCTTATTTATGAATTCGTGAACGGTGATGTCCGCACAGCGCCGGCGAGCGGCTTTAGCGTCGACATCGAATTCGCCGACAGCGCAAAGTTCGGGACCGACTGGCACATTGAAGCAACCTCGTCCAGCCTATCCCTGTTTGTGATCGAACGAGATGGAAAGTTGCTGATTGCCGATCGTCTCGCGGCACCAAGGTTCAGTGCGACGACGGCACTCAAGGTACTCGAAACGCAGCAGTTCCGGGCGGAGGCTCTCAATAGTCTCCGCGCCGAGTTGCGCCGCAAACTCACCGGTCAACAGGGACAGCGGAGGTAATCCGTGGCGGATAGCAAGGCAGCGCAGGAAGCAGTCAAGCGGTCAAGAATCTTGGCCGGGGCGCGAGCCCTGATCGGGAAAAAGTACTCAGAGCTCGATTGTTCACACATGGTTCACAAAGCGTATGAGAGCGCTGAGCTGAAGTACGCATACATGTCTACCGAAGTTCTCCGACTCGAAGTCACCAATGGCTCCGTCTTCAAGCGTGTCGAGGGCGACCCGAAGCCGGGTGACTTGGTGCTCTATCCTGGACACGTCGGAATCTACGACCCTGACGGGTGTGCTGACATTGCAACGGCCGAGTGCAAGAAGTTGGACAGCGATGCGCGGATTCTCAGCGCACGTTCCGGCAAGAATCTCGGTGTTGAATATGGCCGATCGGCGTGGTTCGGAACGCCCACATGTCTGCGCTGGAACGAGTTTGCCGACTGAAGGACAGGCGATCCACCGACTGAGATCCTTGCGCGCCCGGCCCCGCAATGGTTCGCCTGCGCAGACGGCGTCCTCAACCTGAGCCTCGCGGCGCTCGACTACTCGGCGGGCTACAACAGCGACAGAGGCTGGTCGGGCATGGCGCGGCTGGAAGTGACCCAGGTCTCGAACAACCCCTTGGTCCCGTATTTGAGCGTTGGCGTCGCGGGCCGGGCGAACGGCCCGTACGGCAACGAGGGGATCGGCTACGGCCTTCTGACGTGGGGCAGGATCCCGTCCCGTCCAGACGCTGGTTTGGTGCCCCCGCGAACGAACAGCGGGGCGCTGACGATCCGGCGACCGCCTGCCCTGTGCCCTGAAGGCTCGGAGGGCGCCAACAGCCTGATCGCAGCCCGCACGGCGACGACGACTTGCGTAAACGAGATCTCGAGACTCGTTCTTCTCGCGAACTGGGAGCGATTCAAGACGGCGCGCCTGTAAGCTCGGGGTGCCGCGACGCCAGTGAGGGCCGGCCCTGACGCAGGAGAACCAACCATGAGATTGTCCGTTCCTCACATCGCGCAGGAGCAGTCCTGGTCGTGTTGGCGCGCCTCGGGCAGTAGGCCCAGCGAAGCCAGAGTACTCTATGACACTCAACGAGAACCTTCGCTTCGAGGACGTCGAGTCGGCGGTGAAGCGGGCGTTTCTGAGGACGCCGGAGAGGGTGCTGCTGTCGGCGCCGACCGGGCTGTACAAGTGGACCGATCGACCACTGGTCAACGCGAACCGCATCTCTCCGTGGTGGTCGTTCGTGGAGAGCCGCCGGCTGCCGAGTGGGACGATGGCCGAGGGCTTTCGAGCCTCTGAGGAGCGGGCGGCACGTCTGAAGCGACCGCATCGCGAGTTCGCCCGTGCGCGGGCCGCGGTGTCCGGTCAGTTCGGCAACTCGATGACCAACCTGCTCATGATTCAGCTCAATGAGCCGGCGTGGGGATTTGTCGGGCAGGCGAGCGGACAACGCGAGTTCGCCGACGAGGAGCGCGACTTGCAGCACGTGTTCCTGATCGGCGGCGCGATGCAGGTGTGGGTGCCGAACCTCGAACCGCGGCATGTCACCGCGGTTCCCGTGCGCGGTTGAAACGAAGCGAAAGCACGGGCATCGTTGCGTTCACCGCGTCGACTTGGTCCGCCTGCCCTTTGGAGGCTCCGGACGTCGTGTGACCTACGCTGTCACCAGCTCGTGTTACCGTCTCCCCAGCCATGAGCGACCACTCCGCAATCGAATGGACGGACGCAACCTGGAACCCCGTGAGGGGCTGCACGAAGGTCAGTCCCGGCTGCAAGCACTGCTACGCCGAGACGTTCGCCGAGCGCTTCCGTGGCGTCCCGGGCCACCCGTTTCAGGACGGCTTCGACCTCCGGTTGGTGCCCGAGAAGCTGGATCAACCGCTCCGCTGGCAACGGCCTCGAAAGATCTTCGTCAACTCGATGAGCGACCTCTTTCATGAGGGAATCCCGGTCGACTACATCGCGCGCGTTGGCGATGTGATGCGCCGGGCATCGTGGCATGTGTTTCAGGTGCTGACGAAGCGCCACCAGCGGATGCAGGCGCTCCTCAATGGCGAACTGGCGTGGATGGCGGACCTGCCGAACGTTGCCTACGGCGTCAGCGTGGAGGACCGCCGACACGGCCTCCCGCGCCTGCAGGCGCTCAAAGCCACGCCCGCGCAGATCCGCTTCCTGTCGATCGAACCGCTTCTGGAAGACCTTGGCGCCCTCGAGCTCGACGGGATCGCCTGGGTCATCGTCGGTGGCGAAAGTGGTCCCCGCTCGAGGCCCATGCTGCGGGCATGGGTCGTGCAAATACGCCGCGCGTGCCGCGCCCAGCGCGTGCCGTTCTTCTTCAAGCAGTGGGGCGGGGTTCGTAAGAAGGAGGCAGGACGCACGCTCGACGGGCGGACCTACGACGAGTTCCCGTTGGCCTTCGAGCGACGGACAGAGAGCCGCGAAAATGCCACAACGAACGGATCCCCATCCCGCGTATTGGGATGACTACACCCCGTTTCAGCACGTCAAACACGACCTGATACGTTGCTACTTGAATGGCTGGTATCCGAAGCTCGGCTTCTGGGCGGGCCGTGTGTTGTACGTCGACACGCATGCCGGGCGCGGGAAGTACGAAACCGGAGATCCAGGCTCTCCTCTCGTAGCCCTACAGACGCTGCTGGCCCATGGTTCACGCGACCGGCTGCTGTCAAAATCCGAATTCAATTTCCTGTTCATCGAACGCAGTTCCGACAACGTCAGCGCGCTGAAGAAGGAACTTCACGCGCTTGGAAGCCTCCCGGCACGAATTCGGGTAGACACGACCGAGGCCGACGCCTTCGACACGCTGTCGGCGATCCTGAGCGACCTTCGCAAGGACCATGCGCGCATGGCTCCGGCGTTCCTCTTCATCGACCCGTTCGGGTTCAAGGTTCCCGCGAGCCTGTTGGCGGACTTGATGAGGGCCGGTCGGGTTGAGCTGTTCGTCAATGTGATGTGGCGGGAGCTGGATATGCTGATCCGTCAGCAGCCGGCTCCGGATACTGGCGCTTCACAGACGCTCGACGAGGTCTTCGGTTCAAGCCTGTGGAGGACGGATATTCGCGGCACGACACCAAGCGAGCGGATCGCCGAAGCGATCCGAGTGCTTGGGATGGGTATCAAGGCCCTCTGGACCACACCGGTCGTCCGAATGGTGACCGGCGGTACGGCCACGCGATACCTGCTCGTCCATTTCACGAATTCCGACAATGGTCGCGACCTGATGAAGTCGTGCCGATGGTCGCTGTTCCCGGACGGCGACTTTCGCGTCCGGAGCACGAGGAATCCCGATCAGCCGATGCTCTTCGAGCCGGAAGCCAACATGGCGCCGGTGCGGGAATGGGTGATCGCGATGCTGAAGGAAAGGCCGATGCGGTGGAAGGAACTGCACGACGCAGTTCGGGCCGAGGACTGGCTGGAAACGCACGTAAACGAAGTCATGAAGCAACTGAAAAAGGAAGGCCGTATCGCCGCCGACACAGTACCCGGAAGGTCGGAAGCGCGCTCGTTCACGATCGTTGCCAATCCGGTTCTTCGGCTGACCAGTTGAGGGCACTGAGTAGTCACGCCATTTCCTGAGAGCCAGCACAACTCTGCTGGCTGATGCGTGTAGACTTCCGCCAGAATGTCGCCCGAGATGAGGTTCGACGTCGAGTTTGGCACGCAGCGGTCCGAAGCGCGGCGAAAGAGCAAGGCCTCGATGCGTATCCTCATCGTAGGCGACATGATGGGCGCCAGCGCTGCCCAGGCGCCGCCCGTCGATCGACGTCCGGTCGTTGGTATCAACGTCGACACATTCGACGACGTCTTCGCACGATTCACACCGTCCGTGGCGCTGCCGGCTCTGGGACAGCGGGCTCCCCTTGCCTTCGAAGCGCTCGACGACTTTCATCCGGATCGGCTCTTCGAAAAGGCGGAGATCTTCGACCGCCTTCGATCGCTCCGCCAGCGCCTTCAGAACCCATCGACGTTCGGCGCGGCGGCCGACGAGCTGAGGTCGGAGG
>JABFSA010000022.1 GCA_013140775.1 Acidobacteriota bacterium
CGCGATACGCGTGATATCGAACTCCGTAGACAGGATCGTCGACCGACCCGTCGTCAGTGAGACACGCGGGAACACAGGCGGGGCTGCGGGTTCCTGGGCGGCCGGGGCCTGTGCGGCGCCCAGCGGGGCGAGCATCGTACCCGACACTAGGAGGGCCAACGCGACGCGGGGCCACATGACTCGAGCTGCTGATATACGCATTTAGCGAACCACCTCTTCCGCACGTTTCGCGCCACGGATTGTCTCGACGCGGTAGACAGCCGGCACCACCGGTTCGACTGGCTTGGGCGGCGCGGGCGGCCTCACCGCCACCACGCGTTGCCTGGGCCGATCCACCACAACCTCGGGGCCGGTGCCCTTCATGAGCGACGCAAACCGGATCCCGGTCGTCTTGGTCTGGTCCACGTCCACCGGATTGCGCAGCGCCAGGGAAATCGTGCCTTCGCTCGTCGCCAGCGCCACCCGCTCCGCGTCCTCGGGCAGCACCGCCAACGTAATCACGGTCGAGCGCTGCGCCTGACCGTCCTTGGCCCTGTCCTGGTCGTATCGGGTGCCCGCGGTCAAGACAACAACGTTGCTGAGTACCGTCCTCGACATCGCTTCCTCCGGGCCGGAACCGTCTCCGTCGTCCGAAACGGTGACGATGACATCGACCCGTGTGCCAGGGAGGACAAATCCCGCCACGCCGATGACTTCGTTCACGCGCACCGACATCGCCCGCATGCCCGCCGGAATGACGGGGGGAAGACCCGCACCAGCTTCCGGTCCGGCAACCTTGTTGGCGGTGATCGGCTCGTTCTCATCGAGCGTGGCCACGACGCCTCGATCGACCAACTGCTCCGGATCGGCAAAGGCGCCAGGCACCGGGTTGCGCGCCGGGAACGTTGCCACCCGCAGATGGTTCTTGGTCAGGCGTGTGCCCACCGGGATGTATCCAGATGCCACCACCACCTTCACGCCTGGTACCTCGACCTCCCGGACGGGCATGCTGCGGATCGCCCGGTACACGCCGAAGCTCGCAATGCCGGCGGTCACGACCGCGACAAGCATGACGATGACGGTGCGCTGTTGCTTCATCTTCGTTACTCCACTTAGGGTTAGGGCGCTGGCGCCACGGCCTGCGCTTCTGTGCGCATCACCGCCGATCCCGCGATTGGCACCGAGGTGAATGCGCTGCCGAAAAACTGAGTAAACACGCTCAGGGACGGAAGTTGCTGGGACATCGATACGCGGACAGCACACGCCGTGAACGTTCCGGCCGACGTGGCAATCGTGGGTGCCTCAATCGTCACCGTGTAAGCCGAGGGGTCACTGAACCCGGAGGCGGACATGTAGGCGTCCACGCGCGTCTGGATGTCAGCGGGCGAGCCAGGGTTGCAGTCGTAGGACGGAAGTACCCCGACGCGGGCGCCTTCACGCGCGGCGTTGGTCACAACCTCCCACCCGCGAAAGAGAAACCCGAAGTCGAAGATGCCGGCCAGAATCAGGAGCAGGACCGGTGTGACCATGGCCATCTCGATGAGCTCGGAACCCTGCTCGCTGCGGAGGCGACGGAGGATCTGCGCTACCTGAGCCATATGGTCACCGCCATGCCAGTGAAAATCGGCAGGGCGTACGCGAGACGCGGAGCCTTGCTCTCTTCGAGCGTGATGCCGGGCACGGGCCGGGGGCCGGTCAGAACCCAGTACGTGACCAGGTTGCGAACGTTGCTCACGGCCGTCCGCAAGTAGCCACTTGCAAGCGCCACCGCCACCGCCATCACGCCGCCGGCCATCGACCCATAAATGGCCACCCACGCCACATCGCGCGGACCCAGCCACGCGCCAATCGCGGCCAGCAGCTTCACATCGCCGGCGCCCATGCCACCCAATGCGAAAAACGGCAGAAACAACGCCACGCCCAAAAGCCATCCACCAAGCGACATGGCCATGCCGCTAACGCCTCCGGTGGTCGCATGAACCGCGAACGCGGCGCCGGCGGCGCCCAGCGTCAACACGTTCGGAATCCGGCGGCTTTGCAAGTCCGTGACGCACGCCACGAACCCGACAACCAGGGCGACCATCGTCGCGAGCGCCTGCCAGGTCATCGGCATGGTTCGGGTGCCGGGTTGCACGGTTCGACGAGACTCGGGTCCTGCACCGCCGTGTCCCAGCTCATGTACGTGTCATGCATCGCGTCGCTCACAAAACTGAAGGCGACCACGCCCGCAAGCCCGATCGCCGAACACAACAGCGCGTACTCAATCAGGTCCTGCCCCTGTTCGTTTCGAAGCCAGTTTTTCAGCCATACCGCGACATCGGATCTCTCGTCGCGTCGCAGGCAGCGGCGAAGCCATCCGAGGCTCGATTGCACCGCGGCTTGCATCACCATCTGCCGCAATGACTTGCCGCCGTGCTTAGAGCTCGATACGACACTTATCGACCTTCGAGTCCACAGACTGCAGACCTTTTTCCGCAGCCGTGATCAGCTGACCCCGGCCAGCGTTTTGTCACGATCCGGGGATGCCTTCGGCGATGGAGGCAGCACCAGCTGGGGACGTCGTACCACTTCCGGCGTGCCATTGCGGAACTCCCGGAAATCAGCCCGGCAATCATGTGCAGCGAGAAAATTCAGAAAGCGCTTGTAGTCCTCGTTCGACATCCCGAACAGCCTGAGCAGTGCCCGATAGTTTCCGCGCGTCGTGGCCAGACCCCGGCGCACCAGCTCGCGCATATCGTGACGGGTGATGTCTCGGGAGAGAAAAAGTGGGTAGATGTGGTCCCAGAACAAATAGCCACCTGTGACGACGGCCGTGTAGAGCTCGTCCGCCACCTGGCATCGACGCTCGCGCGTCGGAACCGCCGTCGGCGCTACGGTTCGGATCGACACGGGCAGCTTCTCCGCGTCGATGAGGTCACCGTCCGCCATCCAGACCATCTGCTCAACGATGTTGTTGAGTTCGCGGACGTTGCCAGACCAGCGATGGCGGACGAGAAGTTGAATCGCTTCGGCGGTGAATGTCACCCGGCGACCCGTCCGCTCGACAAAGTGTGCAACGAGCGCCGGAATGTCCTCGCGCCGATCGCGAAGCGGCGGAACCTCGAGGTGGATGACTCGCAGCCTGTACAGAAGGTCTTCTCGAAACTGTCCGGCGGCGATCATCTCGGACAGGTTGCGGTTCGTGGCTGCCACCACACGCACGTCAACACGGGTGGACGCCACATCGGAACCGACTGCCTGGATCTCGCCGTTCTCCAAGAACCGGAGAAGCATGGCCTGCATGCGCAGGCTCATCTCACCGACCTCGTCGAGGAAGATCGTGCCTCGATGGGCCATTTGCAGCTTACCGGGCTTGTCGCGGTAGGCGCCTGTGAAGCTCCCCTTCACGTGGCCGAACAGTTCTGATTCGAGAAGGGAGTCCGTCACGGCCGCGCAGTTCACCGCGATGAGGGGACGCGCACTTCGGCGCGAGCGCTCGTGAATGTGCCTGGCAACCAGATCCTTGCCGACACCGCTTTCCCCGGTGATCAAGACTTTGCCATCAGAGGCCGCCGCGCGCGTGGCGGTTTCAAGCAGCGCAAGCATCTGCGCGCTTGCCGCGACGAGCCCCGGCCGGCGCGAAGGAGAATCCGGATCGGGGCGTTCAACGTCCTGCTCGTATGGCATTCCTGGCTCTTGGATTCTGGGTAAGTCGCCGATCCTAGGTGGAGGTGCCACCGTACGCAAGTCTCGCTCCGGGCAGAATCGCCAACGAACATGCGAAATCATGCAGGATCGTGAAAAGCATCCCCCAAATAGTCCCGTTTCAAGCAGAAAGATCCCTGACAACCGGGTTCTTTTTACCCTCTTGCGTCAGCTGTGCGGGAAGATGCGTCTGCGGACGCGGACGGGGACGGCTAGACTGCGCGGGGAGACCTGGATCCGGCATTCGACCTAACAGGTCGCTCCAGCGCTCGTCGCAGGGTTCCTTTCGTCGCCGCCTCGGTCCAGAGAAACCGGGCGCCGATGTGGTACAGCGAGCCGGCTCCTTCGATGTGCTGGCATCTTACGACCTGCACATCGTCGGCGAACTCTTTTCCGTCGATGACAAACTGAAGGAATCCGATGGTACCGATATCCACACGCGTGTTGGTTTCGACGAGACAGCCAGAGGGACTGAAGTTCAGCAGCCGGACATGAAACTCCCGAGTAAGGAGCCCCACTGATTCAGTCACGGTAAAGCTCAAGACTTCCGCTCGTTCAATCACAGTTCCGCACCTATCGTTTGAAGCCGCAGGCGATGCCTGACGGTGCCGTTCTCCACAACCGGCTGGCTGTCCACAATGCGCGCAGCGACCCCAACGCGGGGCTCCCTGGCGGACACCTCGACCGTTACTCTTTCTCCGAGCACACCAGGCTCGCGGCTCACCGCAACCAGCTCGTGAAGACTCACGCTCTCTACGAGAACGTCACGCATCACCCGCAGGATTCCTTCCGGAGATTGGATGACGTCATATCGAAGATGGCTACGACGACCGGACAATGGACACCTCAGTGCGCATGGGGTTGTGACCTACTAGAAGCTCGCTCCTGGCTTACCGACTGGCCGGGATGCGTCACTGTGTGAAGGCAATGTCGGTGCCGTCTGACGTGCTCGGGGCCCAATGCAGTTTTCTGAGCCTTTTTTTCAGACGGCGCCCGGCAGCGCTCGTCATTCCCTGTTCACGCGGAGCTTTATTCTTCCCGGAGTCAGATACCAGCTTTGGGCATCAGTTCGAGCCTGTCGCCTGACATTGTCTCGGAACGGGCCAGCGTACCGGCGTTCAACTCGATAACGGCAAATGCCCGAAAAGCAGCGGCTATGCGCCACGGCTTCACGGTGTGACACGTCTTGATAACCCGCCCTTCCCGGTCCACGAACGCCAGGTCGATCGGGAATCGCATGAACCAGGTGTGCACGGCGTTGGTCGGCGCGATCACCATTGCATCGCCATCCGGAAGCGAGTCGTACCCAAGCAAGCCGGACCGACGAGACTTGGATTCAAGGGCCGGAAGAATCCTGCTGGCCACGACACGCCCATTGCGTTGGTTCCTGATGCAGAGATCAGGAGTTGTCGGGCTGGACAACTGCGAGATGAATCGCTCTTTCATGGTGAGTTACTCGGGACTCTTTCAGCTCCAGGCCGTCACGCAGGAAGTCCGCAGTTCGGCGGAACTACGTCATCGGACAGCCCGCAATCTGAGGCCTAGCGGCGGGATGCCAATCTGTAATCACCTGGATATCTATCTCTTTAGATATAGCTAATGTCAATTGATTCAGATAAATCTCCAGTTCGGCTCCAAACTTCCGCAAACCCCACGTCGCGTGGCACGGTCGTTGCCTTTGGCTGGGCCGAATGACGAACTCACCGGATTCTGGACGACGACGCATCCGTGTGCGCAAGCGGTCACGTTGGACTTGTTCCCGCCGTGTAACCACGCTCGTCGTATCGGCCGCAGTATTGGCCGCACTGGCAGCATTGGCAAGCCTGTCAGAACGGTGGGCGCAGGATGAGCGCAGCGTCGACGACCTCAGACCCACAAACTTCGACGGGACCCCAGCCCCGGAAACCTACGCCCCGGCCTATCGGCGATCGAGAGTGCCAGCTGGCATATTGCCGCCACAGGAACAATTGGGGGGCGCTCGCGGCCAGGCGACGCCAACCACGGAGCCAAACGGAGACGGACCGGAACCGACCGCCGTAGAACAGCCTGTTACCGGCAAGCCTGCGGACGACAGTGCGCCTCCTCTGTCGTCAGCCATTCGGTCCGCCTTGGACAATCGATCTGGCGGATTCGGTTTCGGCGGCGGATCTGGACGGTCTGGCAGCAGACCCGGTGGCTTGGGAGACGGCTGGTCGAGCGGGCCCAGCGGTTTCCCCGGAGGTGGCGGATTCGGCCCAGCCGGATTCGGAGGGGGCCGGGGTCGCGGAGGTGATGGACCGGGTGGTCCCGGTGGAGATGGCACCGCCCATTCAGGAGGCCCCTCATCGGCGTCCGGGCCCGCGCCATGGTCGGGGGCGGACGATGACGGCGCACCCGGAGGTCACCCGGCGGCAGGGGGTTCGCCACACGATGACGGCCCCTGGTCCGGCGACCGACTCCCAGATAGTCCCTCTTCCCACGGTCCAGCTCCTGGCAGCCCCGGGGGTAGCGGAGGATCGGGAGCACCAGGACCACACGGAAGTCCCGAGGGACCTGAAGGATTCGATCCGCCCGGACCCGACACCGCATGGGTTCCACCCGGAATCGATCTGCCACCTGGATACGTGGGACCGCCGCCTGGAGAGACTCCTCCAACAGGGCCAGGGGCAGACTCAGACGTGAAGCCAACGGGAAGAGAGTTTCCGTCTGAGCCCCTCTCTGTACCCGAGCCAGGAATGATGCTTCTTGTTGGTGGAGGGGTTGCGGCGAGCCTGGCCCGCAGACTCAGGGTCCGCCGCTAGACGGCGCGAACCTCCGGACGCGATTTCTCAACCAGCTATTCGTTATTCGCAGCAGACTGGGTGGTCTGCGGTACACGCTTGTGCGATGCCGGCGCTCAAGAAGCCCGGCTGTCCAGGGACCAACCGGCAGCGCGAAGACGCCTGGCGATATCAGCGTGGCGTCGAAACGCACCGATGGGCTCGTTGGCGGCCTCGACAACGGCCGCCGAAACGTCCCAGTGGGGCACGACGGAGACGTCGTACGATGCCGCCTCTGGATCGTTCTCGAGCTGGCACGTGATGGACCTCGTCCCCTTACTGAATATCCAGCGCAGGAGGCAAATCGACTGCGAGTTTGCCTGCTTGTCTCTTGATGCTTTCCGAACTCGACTCTGGGAAGCAGCCATATGGATCGCGTTGGAGCAAGCGAAGTGCCATCCATGATTGCGTGGAGTCTTCCGGTTTCTGGGCTACTTGCTGCGATCCTGAATTCCGACCGCGAGTTTCACATCCGAGATCTCAGAAGGTCTGAGATTGCCCGACTTCTACCGTCGGTAAGCTGCAATTCACCAAAACGGAGCACTTTAGTTAATCGAGCCAAGGAGATCCTCTTTGGCCGCGAAGAAAGTACGCTTAAGCAGACCTTGCTCAATTCGGCACGTTTTCTGCTGTAATACAACTCATCAGATCTATATCTGCGCTGGCCTACGTTCTTACAACAGCTGCCGTCCGATAACTCGATCGAGGAGTACAGAAACGTGCCTCTTGCCTTGTCAGCCCTCGGGGCTCTACAGTCGCCATTCGGGAATCCACGCATCGTTCCGCAACCGGATCGACGACAGAACGATGATCGACGCCAGGAGTGGCGGGGTGGTCGTCGCGTGACGGACTTCACTCACTTCACGAACGCGACGTGGGTGGAAGCGCGGCGGGAGCATGGAGAACCCCGAAAGACAGCGGTGGAAGGCTTTCTGCACTGAGAGTGGCCTCCGCTATCACCGGGCGAGTCGTTCCAAGACGAATAGGGATCGAGCCAGAAGCCAGGGTCTCTCGAGAGCTCGAATTCTCATTTGCCCCTCGGGTCCGCGTCGAGTGGCTGATCGCGGGCACCCGGGTCGTGCTCGCGCTCGGCGGCCTCCTCGCCGCCGTCGTGGATCCGCTCCAGCAGCCGATTCAGGTTTTTGTCCTGTACTTCCTCGCCTGGTATCTCACCTACAGCCTCGCCATGCTCGCGCTCGTCTGGGCGCCGATCAGATTCGCACCCGGTTGGGCTCTGGCGGTACATCTCTTCGACTTCATGGCCTTCACCCTCCTCGTGGCGGCCACAAGAGCGGCAACCAGTCCGCTCTTCCTTTCTTTTCTCTTTCTGCTCGTCTGCGGCACGCTCCGATGGCAAGTCAGAGGAACCGTGGGAACTGCGGTGGCGATGATCGGTGCGTATGCGGGAGTCTCGCTGTACGCCTCGAAGGTTCTGCTGATCCCAGGCTTTGAGCTGGGGGCATTTCTCATCCGTAGCGTGTATCTCACGGTCATCACCGCGATGCTGACCATTCTGAGCGCACATCATCACCGCTTTCAGCGTGAGATCGGCCAGATAGCGGCGTGGCCGCGACACGTGGCTCGAAACCGGCGTGCTGCGGTGTCGGAAATCCTTTCCGAAGTCAGCGGCCTGTTGGGTGCACCGACCATCCTTCTCGCGTGGGACGAAGCTGGTGAGGGCAACATCAAGCTCGCCTGGCTCAAGGAGGGTGAGATCAAACTCGGGGAAGGGTCGCGGGCGGAGTACGATCCGCTGGTCTTGCCGAGCCTGGATGGGAAGAGTTTTCAGGCATCCGACGCCTCTCGTGACCAGGGACTCGTTGTGATCCATTCGGCGCGTGGCTTTCGCCGACGTGATTGTCGCCCGATCAACGAGGCGCTGCGCGCACGCTTTCAGATCCGAGCCGTGCAATCATGGCCGCTTGAAGGCGAGCTGGTGCGGGGCCGCATGTTTTCCGTGAACAAGGTCAGAATGGGAATCGACGATCTAGTGGTGGGTGAACTGATCGCCACCCAGGTCGGATCAAGGCTCGACAGCACCCTGATGCTCCGCCGACTTCGGGAGGCTGCCACCCTGGAGGAGCGTGTGCGCGTGGCGGGCGACCTGCACGACAGCCTGCTCCAGGCTCAGGCCGGCGCTGCACTGCAATTGCTCGCGGCACGTCGACTCCTTGATCGCCGGCCGGAAGCGGCACGCCAACGGCTCGAGGAAGTGCAGAACCTGCTCGAACGCGGTGAGCTGGAAATGCGCTCCTTCATCCGTGGTCTCCGGCCTGAAAACGCCCCGCGACCAAAGACAGCCGACATGGATCTCTCGAGCCGACTGGACACCCTCCGCCAACGGGTCGAACGCCAGTGGCCCCTCACGGTTACTCTTCAGCTGAACGGCACGGCGAATCGTATCCCTGTGACATTGCGCGACGATGTGTATCACCTCGTACAGGAGGGGATCATCAATGCGGCCCGTCATGCCGACGCTTCCGTTGTCATCGTCAATCTGTCGATAACAGGTTCAGAGCTGAGGATCGAAGTCGTGGACGATGGGCGTGGATTTCCATTCCGTGGAACGTTTGATTTGCAGGGACTGAATCACATGAAAGCCGGACCGCTGACACTCAAAGAGCGCGTCGCGAGGCTCGCGGGAGAGTTGACGATTAGCTCCATGGACACCGGAGCCGTCGTGACAATGACGCTGCCAATTGCGACGGCATGACCGAGACAAAACCCATTCGCGTCGTGATGGTCGATGACCATCCGCTGGTTCTCGGCGGCCTGCAACAGCTCCTTGGTGCGAACCCTGAGTTCGACGTGGTTGATACCTGCAGTACGGTCGCCGACGGATGGCAATCGGTCGTAGCGCACCGGCCAGACATCTTGCTGCTCGACTTGAGACTGAAGGATGGGGAAGGTCTCACGCTCCTCCGCCGTCTGGAGCCCGATAAGCCTCCGGCGGTCGTGGTGCTGACCGCTGTACAGGATGAGAACGTGTTGCTCGAGGCGGCGCGGCTTGGCGCGCGCGGCATCGTTCTCAAGGCTATGGCACCCCGGGTGCTCGAGGACTGCATTCGAGCGGTTCATGCCGGTGAGCGCTGGCTCTCGGTCGACGGGCTCGACCTGGCACAGCGCCTCAGCAGACGCCGGGAAGTGGAAGAGGAACTCGAGTCCGTTCTGACACCTCGAGAACTTGAAATTGCCAGGCTGGTTCATCTCCAGCTCGACAACGAAGAGATCGCTGCCAGGCTGTCGATCAGCGTGGGCACGGTCAAGATTCATCTGCACCACGTCTTTGACAAGCTGCAGCTTCGTGGCCGAGCGGACCTTCAGCAGCTTTTCCGGGAGAAGGGATACTAGAAAGCGATTCTGGAAGGGTGGCTAGACAGTTGGTATGACGGTAATGATCTGCGGATACGAGGTCGATTCAATTTCCCTCGTCTTCATCGCCGCAACCACCTGGTCGATGGTCGTCCAACCGGACAGGTGCAGCACGAGGTTCCGGTCCTCGCGACCCGTGGCAATCTGAATCCAGGCCTCGTTGCCCTCGGTGTGGATGCCGACCACCCGCGCGGTCCATCGGCGGCTGCCAACGTCGATCTGACGATGATCCAGCGTTTCAAACCAGCGGTCGGCCAGGCTCTGGAAAGAGCTGGCTTCCACACCGACCAGTGGCGGCACCGGGTCTATCATTTGCCCTCGGCGGCCTCCAGGTTCATGAACGATGCCACAGAACAACGCGGGCGCGAGGTCCAGCCATAAGGTATTCACAGACAGTTACTTACCGGTGAGAAATTCGAGGGGACCACGGTTCACGCACACGGCTCGAGTCAGCGATTCCGAGAACCATTTGCTCAGTATTTCTAGAATGATGTCTGATTAGCCAGGCAGAATTTACAGCCTGGACCATTGGTCCGCCGAACTTAGCGACCGATCAGCAACCTCGCAGCGAATTGCCATCCCCCCAAATCGCTCTCGGCGAACGCGGCTGCCGCACCGCCCGTTCCAAGCGAGTCTGGAACCGTGCTGTATCGAACCTCGACAGCGGGCGCCACCCACCAACGGGTTCTGAGCTCCAGTCCCCCGTGCACGTGATAACCCAGATGACGCTCGTCCACTTCTTCGTTTGCCGTGTCAAACGGTGAAACTTCACGCAGGCGGTAGCTGCCGAAGCCACCTCCAACGTACGGCTGGAGAGCGAGGGATGTCGGAGGGCGATAGCCTACTGAGGCGGTGAGCGGTTCGATGGTAACGGTGTTGGGGACACCAAGCGGAAATACCTCGCCACCGAATACGAACACCCGCTGGCCTGTCTGCTTGTACCTTTCAAGAGACAGCTGCAGGTACAGCCCCGCGCGAAATCGTGCCTCCACCCCTCCCCCGACGCTCGGGCCAAACGACTCACCGGTGACGGCGGTGAACGATTCCCGGGCGGCGAAACCGATGAGGCCTGCCTGCACGAATGCCCGGAACGACGTGGCCGGTCCCCGAGGTTGCGGCGGAAGAGGGGGCAAACCAGAGAGCGGATCGTCGTTGGGGAGGTCATTTCCCGGGAGCTGGCGTTCGATTGGTTCTACGGACTGATCGAGCAGCCTAATTTGCGTGACCGCAATCAGCCCTCGCTCCCCTCGGCCACCGAGGCTTGCTGGAATGACGACCTCGTACCAGCGATCCGAGCGCCCGGTGAGTTCCAGAACAAGGCCGGCATCGACCACCGCTGCTACGACACTCGAATCAGTACGCCAGATCACGGCCCTGTCTACCGTGACAATCCCCTGTGACTGCGCGAAACCGGGGGACGCCAGAAGCATCAGGCTCATCGCCGCGAGTGCGACTCGGAGTGCGATCAGCCTTGCGTATCCTGAGGACATTGGCCTAGATGATACAGAAACGGCACGGCTCAGCGCGGTTGCTCGGGTACTTCTGTGCAGGTTTGGAACGGCGGATCGAAAGGGGGAGTCCACGCGACCATACTGAGTCGGGCTCGGCCAAGGATTCTTGTCTACTGGGTGACAGATTTCTTGGCGTTCCTGCACTGAAAGCCTTGGGTTATCTGACGGATGGGAGGGTTCTGGGCTTGCAGGAGAGCGACCCGGATGACTCGTCTGCGTCAGGCTGCCTCGGTGATCGTGCTGATCGTGCTTTCGATGACGCCGATCGGCGGCACCCAACGTGCTTCGCAGTCGCCGGCGTCTCCTGCGGCAGCGGGCTGGGCGGCGATCGAGGAACGGCGTTATAGTGACGCCTTGGCCGCCTTTACAGCCGCCGCTGGGGCCACGAAGGCCGATTCGTCTTTGTGTACCGGAGCAGGGTTCGCAGCATTCATGCTTGGCCAGGACACCGAAGCCCAGGTCTGGCTGGAGCGGGCGTTGACGCTGGTTCCACAGAACACCGACGCTTCCCTTCTCCTTGGGGAAGTGCACCACAGGTCCGGTCGTATCGTCGAAGCGGTGGCCACCTATGAAGCGGCGCTGAAGCATGCGCCCCGGGAAGCTGTGCTCAACGAAAAGCTGGTGCAGTGGCGCAAAGACGCCAGTGTGCGAGCCAACGCGTACGAATCCCGGGGAGCACACTTCAGCGTCCTC
Organism: Acidobacteriota bacterium; assembly: GCA_013140775.1. Classification (GTDB taxonomy): domain Bacteria; phylum Acidobacteriota; class Vicinamibacteria; order Vicinamibacterales; family UBA2999; genus JABFSA01. The sequence continues at coordinate 12,038 of JABFSA010000022.1, forward strand.
TTCCAGGGGCCAGCCGATGAGATGATCGCGCGACGGTCGGTCGAATTGCTCGAGGAGGCTTATTGGCGCGTGGGGTCGGCGCTGAGCACGTATCCGACGGGGACGATCACCGTAGTGCTCTACACAGAAGAACAGTTCCGCGATGTGACGCGGTCGCCAGCGTGGGCTGCAGGGTCATACGACGGTACGATTCGAATTCCAACGCGCGGTGCTCTCGATCATCCGGAGGAGTTGGAACGTATCCTTGCTCACGAGTTCGTCCATGCCGTGGTAGCGACGATCGGCGGCCGCGATGTTCCCGCATGGCTCAATGAGGGTCTCGCCACCTTGCTTGAACCCGATGGGGGAGCAGAGGAAACGTCGGCGGCTGGCGCCACCCCAATACGTTTGTCTCGGCTCGAGCGAAGCTTTGGTCGTCTGACGGCGGAGGAGGCACAGATTGCCTACGCGCAGAGCACCGCGGCGGTCCGAAAGGTGATGCAGTTGCGAGGCACCCCTGCGATTGTCACGCTCCTCGAGGATCTTCGCCGGGGTGTGCCTTTCGCGAGTGCTTTCTACCACCGAATCTCGATGAGATACGAAGACTTCCAGATCATGGTTGAACGGCAGTGAGACATGAATCGCCGCGATAACTCTGACTCTGATTTCGACGTTGAAGCCACCCCCGTAGACCTCCCGCCCGAACTGGACGGCGTCGATCCGCTTGCGCTCTTCGAATCGGAGTCGGAGTCGGAATCGGAATCGGAAGGCTCAGTGTTCGTGCCGGAGGATCGAGCGGATGCTCCTTCAAGCGTTCTGGCTCCAAGGGTTGTCACGCCAAACGTTGTGGTCCCCAGCTCGGCGGCTTCAAGCGCTCCGGCTCCAAGCACGGCTCCTCTACCTTTGCCCGCTCCTGCCGGCGGCCGGAACTACCTTTCGCTCGCTCAGGTACTGCGTCGACTGGGACACGTAGAGTGGCTGGAAGCCGTTGCCATTGTAGAGAGTCTCTGCAAAGTCCTCGAAGCGAGGGGCAGCCTGCGTGTCCCTGGAATCTCAGCCATCGCACTCACCCCGGAAGGAACCGTTGAAATCGGCTCGGCACGTATGAAGGAGGCCGCCGGACCGATTCTCGCCAGAATGCTTCATACGCTGGCTGCAACGGAATCAGTCCCCGCTCCCCTCCGGCTGTTCATCACAAAGTGGGCGTCAACGAGCGGGGTGCACTCGATCGGGGAGTTCGCCAGGGACCTCGCGTATTTCACACGACCTGACGGCCAGGCTTGCATACGGGCCGTCTACCTGCGAGCGCTGGCAGCCGTTCCTGTGGCGGTCAAATCGACCGCTGAACAGGTGCATCACGATTCCACGGGGCTTTCCAGAAGACAGCTTTGGATCTGGCTGAGCGGGTCACCGTCCGGACTAGCCCTTGGAGCGGCCGCGGCGATCGTTGGTCTGGGACTCGTGACGGCTCTCTTCGCTATGAGCGTCGTTCCGGAACGACCAGCTCTGCCCCCGCCACCCCAGACATCCAGCCTGCCGGATCTGACGAACGTGTCGTCCGCGCTCTTGAGTGGCGGGACCGTGTTGCCGATGGGCTCGATTGCCGGTGAGGGAGCACCGTGGGAAAGCTTGCCCAATGAACCCCGCACCGTTGTGCGAGAGGCTCCGGTGACGCAACGCCTCGCGGCGCCAGGGACGGAGAACGCTGTGCCACCAGCGTCCAGCCCTGTGTCGTCTGCACTTCGAGCGGCGATCGGATCACCGGGAGTTTCGTCTCCAGGGAACATCCCTGCCGTGAGGCCTGCATCGGAAGAGCCTGCAAACCGCGCGGTCAGGATGAACCCGGCCCGCGCCCCGAGGCGGGATGAGATTCTGGGGCCGCCGGTGTTCTCGCGATCAGATCCCGACGTTGTCCCGCCGGTGTTCTTGAGCCTTCAGCTCCCTGGACAAGTCATGGGAGGAGTCCGCCCTGAGATGAACACGATCGAGCTAGTTGTGTCCGAGACCGGGACAGTCGAGCGGGTGAGACTCTTGTCGACTCCAAGGCGCATGGCCGATATGATGCTCCTCAGTGGCGCAAAGAACTGGGAGTTCAAGCCAGCCCTGAAGGATGGACAGGCAGTCCGATACCGACTCGAGCTTTCCTGGACCGCCGCCCGCTGATCGACGGTCCGACCTCTGAACGGACCGAGGGCTAGGCCGACGTCTGTTACCGGCCGATAAGGACTAACGGCGAGGACCGGACCTCGGATCTCGATATGGTCCTGCCCCACCATTGTCAGCCAGGAGAAGTCCTTGATGAAGAAACGTGCCAATTCGTGCGTGGGGCTATTTGCTATGGCTGTTGCAGCAACCAGCTGCGGCCCCAACCTCACCGCGGTTCTCCCGGGACCGAGTACAGCGCCGACCACTCTCGCTCCATTGCTCGTGCCTCAACTCGAAGGGGTGTGGGGCGGAGAAATGACGCTCAGCTCGGTTGCGGGCGGTACGGGACCAGCCCGAACAGCCGGCGCCGCTGCATGCGGCGGGAATGCGTTCATCAACGTGCTGGGCGAGGCCAATTTCAACAGCCTGTCAATCACGCAAGACGGACGAGAACTCGAGGCGCGGCTTGCATCCGCAGGAACCGGGCTCGCGTGTACCTACACAGGGCAAGTGGGTTCGAACGGTACTCTGGCGCTCGATGCCGACTCGTGCTCGAGCCCTCTGACTCTCCGATGCCCAAATGGAGATGTCGTCAGTCTCGAATTTGTCGGCTCGACCATCACGGCGACAACCGATGCGCCCGTGCGAGTCAGTAGCCTCAACAACGGCAGGGTGGCGTTTACCTACAACGTTGAGGAGGTGAGGGACGAGGGCGGGCCTCCCAACAACTTTCAGGGCGTGGTTGTGCACCACAGCTTCACCAGCTTGACGCGGCGATAGAGAGCAGGAGACCACAGTCATGCGTGTGATGAGATCGATTCTTCTACTTCCCATGTTCGTGCTGGTGTCGACGGTAACAGCTTCAGCGCAAGCGACTCAAGCGAGAGACCAGGGCCAGGAACAACGCGGATATGTCAGTGGCAGCGGCGGTGCAATCGTAAGCCCCGCAGCGCCAGCCTTTGCCGTCGAGTACGGCGACAACATCAACCGGAACGTGCTGGCGTACGTCACGCTCTCGTATTTCGAGAACCTGATGAAGCAGCCCCTGCGCGACGACCTGGCCACTCTCGGCTCGAACCTGGCGACACTGACTGGCGACGCCTGGGCTCTCAGTGGTCGGGACAGGGGCGTCGCGCTCATCGCAGGAGGCAAGTATCTGCTCGGGAGTGGGAACGTGCGCCCGTATGTCGGTGGGGGTGCAGGGATCATCAGCCTTCGCCGCACCGTGACGGAGGCGCGCCTTGGTGATGTGAGAGACGCAATCTTCAACGACTTCGCCGTCGGTGAGGCTGATCTGTCGCTGGCGGTGGCGAGCCTGACTCAACCCATCGTTGAGGCCGCGATCGGTGTGGGGATCGCCAACGGGAACGCATACTTCGATATCGGCTACAGGTACCGCCGAGCGTTTCGTCTCTTCAGCAGCCTCAACTTCTCGCAGATCGGCGTCGGGGTCGGCTACAGGTTCTAGAGACCTCGCGCGCGTCTCTGCATTCTCCCGCCCGCTAGCTCGCGAGCACCAGGCTGACGCCGAAAGCTTCTTCTTCGAAGTTTCTTCGCGGCATGAACGTTCGAGCCACGCTCGATCGTGAGAATTTCGCTCGCTCGTCAAAACGCTTGCGCATCGCGCGTCGCGGGCGTATCGTTCAAGGCATCCGATGATTTCAGCAACTGTGATGGTCGCGTTGCTTCTGCTGTCCGTCTTCGCATTGGGAATCGCAATCAGCAGACGCATGCGAACGGGCGATCGCCTGAACCTTGGTTCCGTGAGTCAGCATTGGCTGCTCGCTCACCGGGGAGAAGATCGGTGATGTCCGAGCGGGACGCTTTTGGTCCCGGCCTCAAAGCCGAGCGCGATCGTCGGGGAATTACTCTGCAGGCGATTGCGGACTCCACAAAGATCGGCGTGTCGCTATTGGCCGCACTTGAGCACAACGACGTGAGCCGATGGCCGAAGGGCATTTTCCGACGAGCGTTCGTTCGGGAGTACGTGTCGGCGCTGGGCCTGCCGCCGGAACCGATCGTGGCAGAGTTCGTGCGGCTATTTCCTGACGGGACCTGTGCCGAAGCGCCCGCGTCAACCGAACTCCGGTTGACCCTTGAGAGCCAGCCCTCGGCGAGTTGGAGCACCCTTCGGGTTCGCGTGACCGTTGCAGGGATCGAGGCCTGCACGGTCGTCGCTCTCGGTTCGATACTCGCATGGGCACTCGCCGCCCCGATCTGGTCAGGCATTGGAAGCCTGGCTCTCGCCTACTACTCGCTCGCCGGTATCGCTCTGGAGCGCACGCCACGCCCTCGCCTGATCTTTCCTCTCCCTAGGGGCGGGAGGCTGCGAACCTTGATGGAACTGGTCTCGCGAACCGGCACGGCTTGGCCGCGGCCGACCGCTGGGATGCGAGGCCAAGCGGACGACGACATAGAAGACCAGGGAACCGCACCCGAATGGCGGACGGCTTCGAACTAGACCGGGAGCAGGCTCACTATGGCCACAGGAGCTGAGTCCAGGGCCACACCGCTCCGAGCAGATACAGGACGGTCAGCGATGCCAGCGTCATGTGCCGCCCAACACAATGGAGGAACGCCGCGCAGCTGGCAGCAAGGAGCTTCGCCGAGGTCAATGCCGCTCCGATCCCAAACGTCGTGGCGTACCAACCGATAAGGGGATTGCCTTCCATTCCGATACCGAACAACCTGAGTCCCAAATAAGTGCAAACGCCGTCGGCTGCCTGAGACGCAATGAAGAGCACCCAGATGATGTCGCCGAATAGCCTCGAGTGCGCCGCGGGTGCCTCCCCGACAGCCGATTGGAACTGGGCCACGCCATCCAGGTGAGCAACGGGGGTACCACGATAAATATCAGTAAATCGCAGGTTTGCTGCGCATTAACTCAACCTTATGAGGGAATAAATGCGCCTGCGAATTGGCTTTCTAATGACGGACCAGGGCCGATTGAATCCCCCTCCCCGATGTTGAAGTTGAATCCCCGTCCCCGATGAAGATGAGCGTCCAAGAGCTCACCTGACGCTCGTGATGGCTCTCCAGGTGAGGGCCGCACCCACCAAAATCAGAGCGCCCGTCAGCCCCCACTCGCGCCCCAACTCCCCTAGATAGGGACCGATTGGGTAGACCCCCTTGAGGGGTCCCGGGTTTTTCAGACCAGCCGAAGAGTGAGGACTGCGGCATAATCCGGCCCGTCGGGCCAAGGAGATGCCGTGAAGAAGAAGCGCTTTTCCGTTGAGCAGATCACTGCCGTCCTCCAGCAAACCGAGGGCGGCGTCCCGGTCGTCGATGTCTGTCGTCAGGTGGGGATCTCTGAGCAGACCTACTACCGGTGGAAAAAGGTCTACGGCGGAATGCCGCCGAGTGAAGCCCGCGAGCTGAAGCAGCTCCGCGAGGAGAATGCGAAGCTGAAGCGCCTCGTCGCGGACCTGTCGCTCGACAAGGTCATGCTCCAGGACGTCGTTCAAGAAAGGTTCTAAAGCCCGTCAAGCAGCGTGAGGTCATGCAGTACTTGATGGGCCGGTACACCGTCAGCGCCAGGCGGGCGTGTCTCGTCGTCAGGACGACCCGGTCCTCGGTGTACTACAAGAGCCGGAAGGATCCGCTGACGGCGCTGCGGCAACGGATGCGCGAGCTGGCGCAGACGCGCGTGCGATTTGGGTATCGCCGGCTCCGGGTCCTGCTGCAGCGTGAAGGCTGGACGGTCGGCAAAGAGCGCTTTTATCGCGTGTATACCGAGGAAGGCCTGGCGCTGCGGCGCAAACGTCCGTGGCGACACACGACCGCCGTGCACCGCGAGCAGCGCCGTCCGGCGCTCGCGCGGAATGACATCTGGAGCATGGATTTTGTCGCCGACCAATTGGCGGACGGCCGTCGCTTCCGGGCACTCACGGTGATCGACCTGTTCACCCGCGAGTGCCTCGCGATCGACATCGGACAGGGACTCGGCGGTCAGGATGTCGCAGCGTTGGAGCGTCTGCGCTTCGACCGCGGACTGCCGCAACGGATCTACTGTGACAACGGCACGGAGTTCGTCAGTGCCGTGATGGACCTCTGGGCGTACACCAACGGGGTGATCCTCGACTTCAGCCGACGCGGGAAGCCGACGGACAATGCCACGATCGAATCGTTCAACGGTCGCTTTCGAGAGGAGTGTTTGAACGTGCACTGGTTCGCGTCGCTCGAGGACGCGCAGCAGAAGATCGACGCGTTTCGGTGGGACTACAATGAGCATCATCCTCACCGATCTCTCAAGGGTCTCAGCCCTCGGGAATTCGCTCAAAGGATGCTCGCAACGGCCGCAGACTCACCCTCGTAGTGGTCCGAGAAACCCGGTCCCCTCAAATCGGCGCCGTTCTCCAGTAGCAATTGGTCCGAAGAAACCCGGCAGGTCAC
>JABFSA010000098.1 GCA_013140775.1 Acidobacteriota bacterium
TTGAGGATTTCGATCCGCTCGACCGCATCGAGCGACACGGGAATGTCGCCATTGTGATGCCCGGACTGCGCGTCGTTGAGCCGTATGCCATCGACCAGCACGAGCATCTGGCCAAAGTTGGCGCCGCGCACGGCAAAGTCAGTCTGCAGTCCACGCTCACCCCGCGAGCGAACATCCACGGACGAACTGAGGCGCAACACATCCGCAATGCTGTGCACGGGCAACCGATCGATCTGCTCGCGCGTAATCACCGTCAGGGTTCGCGTGACCGTGCCAAGCTCGACTGGAGTTGCGGCGGCGGTCACCACGACCTCCTGGCGAAACGGGTCCTGCCCGGCGGCTCCTGTCGACGGAAGACACAGAAAAGCCGCGAGGAGAATGCACACGATCACGGTTCGGCGAACCAGGCGGACGTCGCCGGCACACACTTCGAGCACACGCTTGATCATTGGGAGCTGATTTTAACGGAAGCGGCCTGACCGGGAGCCGAGAGCCCGAAGCCGAAGATCCCGAAGCCTGGAGCCCGAGGCCCAGAGCCTGACTAGCGCCACCTGACGAGTGCCGCGCCGATGGTCAGCAGAACCGCACCCAGCACACGCGTAGCCGAGAGTCGCTGCACGGGTGCGCCGAGCCAGCCGTAGTGATCGATCACGAGCGACGCGACCAGCTGCCCGAGAATGCCCGCGGCCGACAACACCGCGATACCAAGCCGCCTCGTCAGCAGGATCGCGAACAGGACATACATCGCACCGCCAAGCCCGCCGATCCAGACCCACCACGGAGCTCTCCAGAGAGCCTGATCGGGAAACGTCACTCGGCCGAGCGCTGCAGCGACACCGGCGACCGCGAGTCCCGCCAGCATCGAAACCGCGAACGAGATGTTCGTCGCCCACAGCGCGCTGCCAGCCGCGGCGCGAAGTTGTGCATTGATGCCGATCTGCGCCGCAACGGCCGCGCCTGCGAGCACCATGAGCAGGACATAGAGATTCGTCATCGGGCCTTACGAAGCGCCGTCTGGAGCAGCAATCGCCGGGGTGTCCTCGGTCAGCACTTTCACCTGCGCGTCGCCCTCGCGCAGTGTTCGTGCGAACACCCTGACGATGTCGGGATCGAATTCCTGTCCCGCCAGCGACTCGAGGTACGCGACGGCTTTGTCAGATGTCCACGCATCGCGGTACGGACGTCGCGTGCACAACGCGTCGTACACGTCGCACACGTGCACGAGGCGGCTCGCCGCGCCGCAGGGGCGCTTGTAGTGGAGCTGTGGATACCCGCCCCCGTTGAGCATGATGTGATGCTCGTACGCGACCGTGGCGGCAAGCTCCATCTCGTCGCCGCTCTTGAGGATGATGCGGGCCCCGGCCACCGGATGCTGGTTCATCAGCAACCGTTCCTCGTCGCTCAACTTGCCAGGTTTCGTCAGCACCTCAATCGGAATGCTCACCTTGCCAATGTCGTGCAACAGGCCGGCAACTCCAACGGCCCTCACCTGCTTCGCGCCGTAGCCGAGAGCCTCGGCCAGTGCCATCGACAGCACGGACACGTTGAGTGAATGCGCGGTGGTGTATTGATCAAACTCTTTCAGCTGGAGCAGCGGCATGACCACCCGCTGCTGTCCGTGCATGGCAACGGCGAGCGACCACACGACCGCCTCGGCTTCGATGAGCGGCACGCCCTGACCCGACTGCACCGCGGCCTGCATCGACCGGAACGCATCGGCTTCTTCGCCGAGAGCCATTTCGAGCGTGGTGGACTCCTTCGCGCCCTCGGCCGGGAGGGCGAAGTCTCCCTGCAGCCCGACGGCGCCAAATCGCACACCGAGCGAACGCATCTGGCGCGCTTCGCCAGTTGAAATGGACGATAACGTCAGACGCGCGAGTACCTCCTGCAGGAAGCCCTCGAACTGATCCCGAGTCACCGTACGTTCGAACTCGATGCGCTGGACGCCCGCGGCAATCAGGCGCCGGCCGAACTCCCACGATTTCAGTTCCCGTAGCGGTTCACGTCCAAAGACGACCTCGTCCTCGAGGAACGTGAACGACGGCGGTCCTTTTGGAGCCCGCAAACCCGTGAGCCCGTCAAATGCCGCATCGACGGCGCCTTCGCGCGAGGGATGCCCCTCGGGGTAGAGCGTCATCACCGCGAGGGCGTGGGCGAATGCGTTGAGGAAACGTATGGGATCGGTCATCGTCTGCCCGGCCGTGCGGCCTCGATGAGTTCAGTATCGGAGGAGGCGGCAGCCGCCGCCAGAATCGCCGCGGCTCTCTTCTCTGTCGGCCATCCCCCCGCCAGGCTCTTGATCACCCCGACGAGGAGCGGCGTCTTAGAGGTCAGGCGTTGTCTCCCGAACAGCGTCCGGCCGCCATCAGCCAGGTGCAGCAGCGCATCGAGCCCCGCCGAATCCCGCAACCGGCCAAGAACCGCAACGGCCGTCATCCGAATCTCTTCGTCAAAGACGCGCGAAACAGCAATTTCGACGACCCGGCTGACCAGTTCGGGCGCACAGCCCTGCCCCAGCGCCCCCAGACCCACTCGGACAGTACGCGGATCGGTATCCCAGAGCGCCGTGCGAATCGCGGTGTCGCGCTCGGCAGGAAGTGTGAGCTGCACGCGGATGGCCTCTGAACGAAGGCGCGGGTCAGGATGACTCGTCCACTCGGCAAGCGACATATTCTCGGGCACCCGGCCGTAGCGCTCGAGGAGTACCAGCATGTTCCGTTGGACGTACCAACGATCGTCGTGGAGTCTGGTGACCACAGCGGCGCTCAGGTCGCACGGCGCCTTCGCCAGACGATCGAGGAGCTTGCGCCGTGTCGTACGGGTTTCCGCCGACGCGAGCGCATCGAGCACCACCTCGTATCCTTTCGGAGTCATGTGAGGCAGCAGCGCGTCGAGACTCTCGATGTCCAGAGGCTCACTCGTCAACAGCACCACCAGATTGGAGGGCAGTACGAGCCGGGAGAGCACGGCCTGCGTCACGGCTTCGGCGCCAGAAGGCGGCGCTTGAACCAGGGCCGCGACCATCGCAGTCTGACCAAGCGCCACGGCTTCGTCCACGGCGCGGTCGAGAACCGGGCCACTCACGCCGGACTCCAGGCTCATCTGAATCACGCGCACGGGATCGTGGCCTTCGAACGAGCGCTCGCCGGCCGGGCGCTGGGCGTTTCGCGCGGCAATCGCAAACTGCTGCAGGAGCTGGCGGTAATTCTCGGGGTTCGGGTCCTCCAGCGTCCAGTCCGACAAGAGACGCCCGACCTGATCGCGCAACCCTTCGCCGGCCATGGGTTGCCCCGCCCCCGTCGCCGACACATCGTCGGTATGCGCTGCGAGCTTGGAGAGCATCCGCAGCAGGCTGTGCGAAATCGTCTGGCCACAGGCAGCGGCGGCTGCCTTCACGACGTCCAGAGCAGCCTCGGCCATCATGCCACGCGCAGAGTCGAGGACAAACGCTACCCGCTGCCCGATGTCGCCGCCCATATCGAGAATTCGCTTGAGCGTATCGGGACGGAGATCTTTCACCAGTCGAGACGCGCGCCGGCGCAGAGCCTCGGTTTCCGCACCGGACGACGTGCGGAGCTCGCGAGCGATCTGGGTCATGTAGCCCACGATCACCTGGTCGTAGGCTTCGGCGCCGTGGTGTTCGTCGATCGACTGAGCGACTTCGGAGGGATCAAGCGGGACATCGTCTGATGCCGTCGCGGCGTCAGCGGAAATGGCCGCACGGGCAAGACCAACCCACAGCTCGGCCGAGAGCGTACCCTTGCCAGATCCCGATCCCTGGGCGAGTGGGGCGTCACCAACCAGAGCCAGGCCATCGAACGTCAACGGGTGGAGTCGAACGTGGGGCCAGTCCGGCAACAGACTTCCCGCGCGTTCGGGCTCCGACGCCAGCGCACGCAGCGCCTCGCTCAGCTCTTCTGCCTGAACGTTCCGATTGATGCTGACAGCGCCGAGGTGGTGACGATGTAATTCCTCGGCGAGACGGCGGAGAACCGGGTGCTCGGGATCCGTGGTGACGCCTTCGACAATAAGTTGCCTGCGGGCAACGCCGAAGGCGAGCGACGGACGGTCCTCGAGCAGACGATTGGCGCGTCGGAGCACCGCATCGACCGCGGGCGCGAGTGACGGATGGCCGTTGGGATACATCGCGTGGCGCTGAAGTGCGACAGACAAGGACACCAGGTATTCGGTGAGCTCGGTCGAGAGCTTGGGGCGTTCGACCTTCGAGGGGTCAGTCACGATGGCACGACAGGTTACGACGGGGCTGCTTTCCGGGCAACATCGAAAGCATCGCTCGATGGATCGGTGTCTGTGCTTGCCATACACTCGGCGATGACATGAGCTCGGCCACCATCACGGTTTCGCGCACCTCGAGCGACGACGTCGGGTTGCGCGAGATATACGTGGACCTCGACGGCAAGCGATTCGCGATCCTGCAGAACGGTCAGGAAGTCACACAAAACGTTTCCCCGGGTCCCCATCGTCTGCGCGCACACAATACCCTGTTCTGGAAGACCGTTGACATCGTTCTGGAACCTGGTGAACACGCACTGTTCACCGCGGTGAACCGGCCCGGCTGGGGAACGTTCTCCGTGCTGGCCCTGCTGGGCGCCGGCCCGCTGTACCTCACATTCGAACGCAGGGCATAAGCCCTCAGGCCTGCGCCGTCGTCCCGAGAACACACCGGGGCTCCTCGTCTATCCATTCAATCGTCCTTGGGTTTCAGTTGTTGTTGAGCGGCACACGTGAGCCACGCGCCCGTCCTTCTACGCAATACCAGATGGAGGGACATCGTGGAATACATCGGTCGAGGTGTACTTGCTGCCGTTCTCACGTTCTTGATCAGCGCGTCTGCAGTGGCCCAGGAGTCAGGCTCCGCCCCGCCGGCTCTACCGAAGTGGGACATCGCGGGCGGTCTCGGCCTGCTTTACCTGCGCTCGGGAGAGCTCTTCTCGCCGTGCACGTGCGGGGTTGACTACTGGGACCAGACCGCCGAATTTCGCATCGACTTCGGCCGCTACTGGACCGAGCACATCAAAACCAGCGTCAGCGTGGGCCTGTCGCCGGATTTCGACGACTACGAAACCCGAATCCTGCAGATAGACGGGATAGACAGGTATGTCGGCAACGAACGGGCCGCTCGGGTCAGGACCGTCTCGCCAAGCGTGACGTATCAGTTCCTCAGCAACACGTTCATGCACCCGTACGTCTCCGGTGGCGTTCGCGTGGCCGTCGTGGACGAGCATCGCTTTCGTGAGCCCTCCACGTATCAGTTCAGCGGTGTGAGGTACGCCGTGCCGCGGCTCGATGAACGGCGGACGCTCGTCTTGGCCAAACCGTTCCTGGCGGCGGGTGCGAAGTCCTATCTCAGCGACACCGCGTTCGTCCGGAGCGAGATTCTCACCGCGTTCCGAAGCGACGGCATCACCCAGGTGTCTCTCCATCTGGGCGTCGGGTTGGACTTCTAGCCACCGATTACCCCGCACCACATGAGGACAAGGAGATAGTCATGTTTGCAGTGAGAACCATTACCGCCCCCGTCATCGCGGCTCTTCTGGCAGCCAGTCAGCCAGCTTTCGCGCAGGAACCTGTGGACGAAACGCAGGCATGGCAGCGTTTCGTCGCGGCACTCGAACCCGGCGCAACGGTGGAAGTTCGGCTCAAGGGTGGCGAGAAGCTTCGCGGAACCGTGCTGCCCGGATCGAACGAGGCGTTGCTGCTGAAACCCTACACGCGGGTTCCCGTACCAGCGAGATCCCTTGCCTTCTCCGACATCGCGAAAATCGATCGATGGAGAGAAGGCATGAAGCCCGGCTACAAGGTGCTACTCGGCGCAGGCGTTGGGGCCGGCGCCGTGCTTCTTGGACTCATGGTGCTTCTGGCAAACCTCGACTAGCCGCCGGATGACTGTTGGCGGCACCAGAAGGAGCGAAGCGAAGGATGGTGCCGGAGGAGGGAATCGAACCCACACGACCTTGCGGTCACCGGATTTTGAGTCCGGCGCGTCTGCCAGTTTCACCACTCCGGCGGTCAGGGAGCTCCTTCGTCTCTAGTCTCTAGTCCTTAGTCTCTAGTCTTCTGCTTGTGACTTCGAAGCCACTAAGACCAAAGACTAGAGACTAGAGACCAGGAAACACAACGAAGGCTCGCAACTCAGCTGCCTTCCCCAGTATACCCTCCTGCTACACTGGAGCCAGTGCACCCCAATCTGATCCAGCTGAACGAAGTCGCACAGGTCGATCAGCTGATCTCGGCGTCCGACCCGCGGCCACTCGTCATCTTCAAGCACAGCCGCTCGTGCGGCACGAGCGCCCAGGCGTTTGACGAATTGCTCGACCACCTCGACGCGTCCGAGGCCGATGCGCGGTATGCAATTGTGACGGTGCAGACGCATCGCGACGTCTCTACCGCCGTCAGTCGGCTGCTCGGCGTGCGCCATGAAACACCGCAGGCCCTGATCGTCCAGGACGGAAAAGTCGTTTGGAGCGCCTCGCATTTCCGTGTCACGGCAGAGGCCGTCAATGCCGCGATCAAGCGTCTGCAGTCCAGCGAGGGCGGCTCGAGTGGTCCGGAGAAATCCGTTCGACTATAGTGAGGCCGTCATGTTGACCTGCCTCGCTCAATTCCGCTCCGCGACGCCCTGGCTGGCGATCCTCGCACTGTCGATCGCGGGCACGGTGCAGGTTGGAGAAGCCCAACAGATGTCTGCAGCCGTGCGTTCGGAGCTTGCGCCCACGGGACGGCTTCGAGTGGGCATCAACTTCGGAAATGCGCTGCTGGCGGTCAAAGACTCGAGCGGGCAACCGGGCGGTATCGCGGTTCTCCTCGCGCAGGAGTTGTCACGACGGGTCAACCTGCCAATGGACATCGTGCCCTACGAGTCAGCGGGACGTATGGCCGACGGCGTGAAGACCGGCGCCTGGGACGTCGCGTTTCTCGCCGCCGATCCGGATCGTGCGGGCGAGATCGGCTTCACCGCGCCCTATCTGGAGATCGACAGTACCTATCTCGTACCGGCCACTTCCCCACTGCGAACTCAGCAGGACGTCGATCGCGCTGGAGTTCGGATCGCAGTGTCAGCCAAGAGCGCCTACGACCTGTATCTGACGCGCGAGCTCAAGCGCGCGCAGCTGGTGCGCGCTCCGAGCCCCAACGAGTCGGTGGACCTGTTCTTCAAGGAGAAGCTCGACGCGCTCGCCGCGCTCAGGCCGGTGCTCGTGGATCTTGCCGAACAGCATCCCGGCACACGCGTCCTCAATGGACGGTTTACGGTGGTCACGCAAGCCGTCGGAGCACCAAAGGGCCGGCCGATGGCCGTCCAATATCTGAAGACGTTCGTGGAAGACGTCAAAGCGTCTGGCCTTGTGGCCAAGACCATCACCACGAGCGGCGTCCGTGGCGTATCCGTAGCGCCCGCGGCGCGAAACTAAGCAAGAGGGCTCGGCTAAAGCCGAGCACTACGACTGGCATGCCGAGGCAATGGCGCGTCCGGCCACCCATGCCGACGACCAGGCCCACTGAAAGTTGAAGCCCCCGAGACGGCCGTCAACGTCCAGTATTTCTCCAACGAGGTACAACCCGGGACATCGACGCGAGGCCATGCTGGCCGCGTCGATCTCATCCAGTGGCACACCGCCCGCGGTGGCCTCTGCAAAGGCGTAGCCTCGACTGTCAACCACCGACAGCGGCGTCGTCAGCAACACCTGAATCAGTCGCCGGCGCTCATCCTTCGTGAGATGAGCCATCGTGACACGCTCGAGACCCGCTGCGCGTACGCACGACTCGGCGACCGCCGCAGGCAATCGCTTGGCCAGCACCGTGGCCGGCAGCGCGCGCGGGCGTGCCCTGGCCTCCTCGATCAGAGAGGCCTCGATCGATTCGAACGTTTCTCCGGGACAGAGATTCAGAAGCACGTCCACCGCGCGCTTCTCGAGCCGTGCGCGATGCCAATGCCGGGAGGCGTCCAGCACAACCGGACCGCTCGCACCGAAGTGTGTCCACAGAAGGGCGCCATCGAGCTTGACGTCAGATTCGCCCTCGACGCGGACGGTCAGCCGCGCGGGCATCGCCACACCTGAGAGCTCGGAGTGTCGCTCTCCGTCGAGGAGCAGCGGCGCAAGCGCAGGGGTCGTCGGCACATAGCCGTGCCCGAGTGCCGCTGCCAGCGCGTATCCACCACCGTCACTGCCGGACTTCGGCAGTGAGCGACCGCCAGTGGCCAAAACGACCGCGCGAGCAGAGAATTCGCCGCCAGACCCGGTCGTCACCACGAAGGCATCGCTGTCCCGCCGCACGGCGACGACACGCTCGCCGCACCTCAGATCGACGCCAAGCCGGGCCATTTCCCGCAGCAGGCCTTCGACCACCGTGCGTGAACTGTTCGAGTCGGGGAAGAGTTTGCCGTTCTCTTCCTCGTGCAGGTCCACACCGATCTCTCGAAAGAACCCGATGGTCCTCTCAACAGGGAACGCACGAAGGACGCTGCGGATGGTGCGGGACGAGCCGCCCCAGAAGTCGCGCTCGGACACCACGCGATTGGTCACGTTGCAACGCGAGCCACCGCTGACAAGGATTTTGGCTCCCACGCGACGGGCACCGTCGAGACACATGACACGCCGATTGTCTGCGTGTCGCTTGCAAAAGATAGACGTCGCCAGTCCCGCTGCACCGCCACCAACAATGATGACGTCCGCCGATTCGACTGTCCCTGCTCCTGACAAGCGTCTGTTGATTGTGAGTCGCGACCGTGACTCGAGGTGGCTATTCCGGACGCGCGTGTTCGCGGCCCGGCATCACGATGACCGCGCCGGTGGAATGCAGGGCCTGCGTGCAAGTCTCACCTTTCGTGATGACCTTGCCAACCACACGCCCCAGGAAATCGCGAGTCGCGTCCACCTGACATCCGCACGCGAGCGCTTTTCGCTCTTGCGGCTCCTTCGCACCACTCATTTCCGTTGAACCCTTCGTGCTCGTCGTGCCTTCGTGGTCCGTCCTTCGTGATCCGTGGTCCACGGTATCATTGAAGCTCCGACAAGGACATTTCCTGCATGAGCGAACCGGCAACATCACCTGTCCGATTGCACAGGACCATCGGCGTGCGCGTGGGCCGCGTGCAGGTGGGCGGCGGCGCCCCTGTCGTCGTCCAGTCGATGACGATGACCGACACGGCCAACGCTGAAGCGACGGCCCGGCAATGCATCGAGCTGGCCGAAGCCGGTTCAGAGATGGTACGGGTCACGGTCAACGTGCCGGAAGCCGCCGCGGCGATCCCCGAGATCAAACAGCGGATGCTCGATGCGGGCGTCACTGCCCCACTCATCGGCGACTTCCACTACAACGGACATCTGCTACTGACACGCGATCCCGCCTGCGCGGCTGCCCTCGACAAGTACCGCATCAATCCCGGCAACGTGGGCACGGGCTCGCGCCGCGACGAACGCTTCACCACGATCTGCAAAGTGGCGATGGAGCACGCCAAGCCTGTCCGCATCGGCGTCAACGGCGGTTCGCTCAATCAGGAACTGGTTGTCGCGAGGATGCAGGACAACACCGATCGCCAGCTTGGCCGGAGCTCGGAAGACATCCTCAACGAGTGCATGGTGATTTCGGCGCTCGAGTCCACGGAGCTCGCGCTCGAAACCGGACTCCGCAAGGATCAGATCATCATCTCGTGCAAGGTGTCGCGTCCCCGTGACTTGATCGCGATCTATCGCGATCTGGCCCGGAAGACCGATCAGCCACTGCACCTCGGGCTCACCGAGGCCGGCATGGGACAGAAAGGGCTCGTCTGGTCGGCTTCGTCGATGGGTATCCTGCTCAACGAAGGCATCGGCGACACCATCCGCGTCTCACTCACACCGAAACCCGGCGGCGACCGGCGCGAGGAAGTGTACGCCGCATGCGAACTCCTGCAGGCGCTCGGTCTGCGATCGTTCTCGCCAAGCGTCACCGCGTGCCCAGGCTGCGGCCGCACGACGAGCAGTACGTTTCAAGAGCTTGCCGAACGGACGCAGGACTACATCCGTCAGCAGATGCCGCAGTGGAAGAAGCAGTATGAGGGCGTCGAGACGCTCACGCTCGCGGTCATGGGCTGCGTCGTCAACGGCCCGGGCGAATCAAAAGCCGCAAACATCGGCATCAGCCTGCCCGGTACGGGGGAGGCGCCGAACTGCCCCGTCTACATCGACGGCGAGCACTTCACCACCATGCGCGGCACCTACGACGAACTGGCCGAGGGCTTCCGCGAACTGCTCGACAATTACGTCGAGACGCATTATTCCCCTCGTTCGTAACGTTCGAACGTTACGAACGATCCGAACGTCCTTCGTCGTTGGTGATCAACCTGACGCTCCGCTGAAACGTGACGAAGGCCACGGCCCACTGCACAAGGACCAGCAGCCGGTTCCTGAAACCGATGAGCTGGACGATGTGCAGGAAGAGCCAGGAGAACCAGGCCGTTATTCCTGAAAAGCGGACCCATCCCAGATCGGCCACGGCGGAACCTCGTCCTACGATCGCCATGTTCCCAAGGCCGCGATAGACGAACGTTTTTGAGGGACTCCCGTTAAGGCGACCGAGAATGCCGCGCGCGGCATGTGTCGCTTGCTGCATGGCCACATGCGCGACCCCGGGAAGGGCCTTCCCGTTGTCATCGAGGTATGCGGCGGCATCACCAACGACGAAGACCTCGGGATAGCCCGGCACAGAAAGATCGGGCTGGACGAGCACGCGCCCCGCACGATCGAGCGGCGCTCCAAGCGATCGCACCAGAGGTGACGCCGCGACGCCGGCGGTCCAGAGCACCGTCGCAGCGGCGATCCTCTCTGCACCCAGCGTGACACCACCGGCATCGACTCCAGTTACCGCTGCACCCTCGCGCACTTCCACTCGCAATCGTCGTAGCGAGGCCCGGGCAGCATCTCTCAAGCCTTCCGGGAACGCAGACAAAATCGTCGGCCCGGCCTCGATGACAATGATCCGCGCCTGGCTCGGGTCGATAGAACGGAACTCATGACGTAGCGTGTGACGGGCAATCTCAGCCAGCGTTCCAGCCAGCTCCACGCCAGTCGGTCCACCGCCCACGAGCACGAACGTCAGCAGTTCCTGTCTCGTCGCTGGATCCGACTCGCGCTCGGCGCGTTCGAACGCCAGCAGGATGCGACGCCGGATATGCAGCGCGTCCTCGAGCGTCTTCAGTCCAGGCGCGTGCTGGCCCCAATCGTCGTGCCCAAAGTAGGTGTGGCTCGCACCGGTGGCCACAATGAGAAAGTCGTAATCAAGCGCGGCGCCATCAGCCAGTTGCACCCGATGGTTCGCGGCGTCGATCGCAGTGGCCTCGCCAAGCAACACACGTACGTTGGCAGCGCGTCTGAAGATCCAGCGGATGGGCGATGCGATATCGCCGGGCGAAAGCGTCGCCGTGGCCACCTGATACAGCAGCGGCTGGAACAAGTGATAGTTGTGGCGATCGAGAATCGTCACGCCTACGGGTTTTCCCCGGAAGACCTTGCCGGCCTCGAGTCCACCGAAGCCGCTACCCAGGATCAAGACTTGGGGATCCACTGGGTTAGACTGAACCACCCGCATGAAATCCGCAACCGAGTTCGCGCCCGAACACACCATTGCAACAGTGTGTCCCCTCGATTGCCCCGACTCGTGCAGCCTCGCTGTCACGGTTCAGGAAGGTCGGGTCACGAACATCGACGGCTCGCACGCAAACCCGATTACGGGCGGATATATCTGCGCCAAGGTGCGTCGATTCGGTGAACGCGTGTATGGGGCGGATCGCCTGCTCTATCCTGCCATCCGGAAAGGCGCCAAAGGTCAGGGCAGCTTCACGCGCGTCACCTGGGATCACGCGCTGGAGGTGATTGCGGAGCGCATGAACGAGGCGCGTGCGACGTGGGGCGGCGAATCGATCCTCCCCTACTCGTACGGGGGATCGAACGGCCTCCTCACCCAGGACACGAGCGACGCAACGCTCTTTCGACGACTGGGCGCGTCGCGCCTCGCGCGCACGGTCTGCGCAGCGCCCTCTGGTGCTGCCAACCTCGGGCTCTACGGCAAGATGCCGTCGGTATCGTTCGAAGACTTCCCCGAAGCGAAACTCATCATTCTCTGGGGCGTCAATCCGTCCGCATCCGGTATCCATCTCGTGCCCTACGTGCGTGAGGCCCAGCGAAAAGGCGCACGCCTGATCGTGATAGACCCCCGGACCACGCCGCTCGCGAAGCACGCAGATGTGCACCTTCCCGTACGGCCAGGCACCGACCTGCCCGTGGCGTTGGCGATCCATCGGTACCTGTTCGAAGAAGGCCACGCAGACACCGCATTCCTGGCCGCACACGCGCGCGGCGTCGATCAGTTACGCGAGCGCGCACGCCCGTGGACCTTCGAGCGCGCAGCCGCCGAAGCGGGTCTCGATGCCAGGACCTTACAGGCTGCGGCCGAGATGTACGCGTCATCGAGTCCGGCGCTCATACGCTGTGGCTGGGGCCAGGAACGCAACCGCAATGGCGGAAGCGCGTCGGCCGCGATCCTGGCGCTGCCAACCGTGGGCGGCAAGTTTGGCGTGCGCGGTGGCGGCTACATGATGAGCAACTCGGCCAGTTGGGGCATCACGCGCACCTGGATCGGCAGCGACGAGCCAGACACGCGCATCGTGAACATGAACCAACTCGGCCGTGCGCTCGAGACAAGTGACCCGCCGATCAAGGTCCTCTTCGTCTACAACAACAACGCGGCAGCCACGTCGCCCGACCAGCGGAGAATACTCAGGGGCCTCGAACGCGAGGATCTCTTCACCGTGGTGTTCGAGCAGGTGATGACGGATACCGCTCGCTACGCGGACGTCGTGCTCCCGGCGACGACCTTCCTCGAGGGCTATGAGATCGCCCGCGGCTATGGCGCGTTCAGCCTTCGTCTCGGACGACCCGCGATCGAACCTGCAGGCGAAGCGCGTTCGAACGCCGACGTGTTCGGCGATCTGATCGAGCGCATGGGCGTCCAGCGCGAAGGCGACCCGCGAGGTGAGCTCGAGGAAATGCTGGATGTCCTGAATCGTCTGCCCGGATCGGTCGGCAGCGATCTCGGTGAAACCGGCGCAGCCGTTCCTCCGTACGGGGGCAGGCCGGTCCAGTTTCAGGACGTGTGGCCGCTCACGACGGATAGCAAAGTCGATTTGTGTCCCGCGCACCTGGACCGTGAAGCACCACTCGGACTGTACGGATACCAGGAAGATCCAGCGACGCCGGAGTTCCCGCTCGCGTTGATTTCGCCTGCCAGCGAGCGGACGATCAGCTCAACGCTCGCCGAGCTTCCGCGACCTGATGTGCACCTGCTGATGCATCCGGACGACGCCGCGGTAAGAGGACTGGAAGAAGGCAACCCCGTTCGAATCTTCAATGCGCTCGGCGAGGTGCGTTGCCGGGTGAGCATCGGGGCCTGGATTCGGGTGGGCACCGTGTCGCTGCCAAAAGGGCTGTGGCGCCGGCACACAACCAACGGATACACGGCCAATGCCCTCTCCCCGGATACGCTCTCCGACCTTGGTGGCGGCGCCTGTTTCAACGACGCGCGCGTCCAGGTCGAGCGGATGCCGGACGCGTAAGGGCCACGCGCGACTTGACGCGGGGGCGGGGGCCATCCATGCTGGTAGTCATGCAACGGGTTCACATTTCGCCGGGCAAGGCGCTCTGCAGGTTCTGCGGCAGCAACATTTCGATGAACAGACTCTCCACTCACATTGCCAAGGAGCACACGCTGCCCTGTCAACGAGACATGGCGCCCACCCTTGTCCGCTCGGTCAAGACGGCACGGCGAACCTTGTCTACACCGCGACGCCCCACGTAGCCGAGAGGCGTGAAACCCTGGGAACTGCTCGGCGAGGCGCGAACCCCAGACGGCACCGACCTGCGATTGACGCGTCACTCGACTGAATTCGTCATCCTCGCCAACGGCCAGAGCCTGATGTCGAGCCGGATGCACGGCTCGGAAGAAGCGCTTGCGACGATCGGGTGCCGTCGTGCGGGTCTGCTCGACGCGCCCTCGGTGCTCGTCGGAGGTCTTGGCATGGGCTTCACGCTCCGCGCCGTCCTCGATGTCCTCCCTGCCCACGCGCGTGTGGTCGTATCCGAGCTGATGCCGGCCGTCGTCGAGTGGAATCGCGGACCGCTGGGACCGCTGGCGAATCACCCGTTGAAGGACGCACGCGTTCAGCTTGAAGTGAACGATGTCGCTGCCACGCTACGGTCGAATCCGGGGACGTTCGACGCCGTGCTCCTCGATGTGGACAACGGTCCGGCCGCGCTGACGTCTGCGAATAACTCGCGACTCTATGACAACGATGGCGTCGCGACGGCTCGCGCGGCGCTCCGACCGGGAGGCGTGCTGGCCGTATGGTCTGCGCGGGAGTATCGCAAGTTCGAGCAACGCCTCAGCTACTGCGGATTTGCTGTGGAAGTGGCGCGAGTCCGCGGGCGGCTCAAGAGCGGAGGTCCGCGTCACGTCATCGTGATGGGGCACCTCCCGCACGAGGAAGAAACCATGACTGCGAGTCGCGCTCGCGCGAGAAGCAACCCATGATTGCGATTACCGACACCATTGCGATTCACGAAAACGAAATCGCAGAACGTTTCGTCCGAGCCTCGGGCCCCGGCGGCCAGAATGTGAACAAGGTCGCCACCGCCGTGGAACTGCGTTTCGATATCGGTGCTTCATCTCTGCCGCAGGAGATCAAGAACCGCCTCACCACGCTTGGCGGGAGCCGGGTCAGCGCGGACGGCGTGCTGACCATCGACAGCCGTGAGCATCGAACGCAGACCATGAACAGAGAGGCGGCTCGAGCCCGTCTCGTCGCGCTGATCCAGCGAGCCGCGGTGCGGCCGAGGACACGACGGCCGACAAGACCGTCGCGCGCAGCTCGTGAACAGCGAATCACCGAGAAGAAACAGCGAGGGGGCGTCAAGAGCGCACGGCAACGTCGTCCCGATGACGAGTAGCCGGTCTCTGTGCCTCAGCGAGGCGGAGGGGCCACCGTCGTGCTGGTCTCGACGGTGAACTTCCTGTAATTCGAAAACTCCGAGATGCCGCGCAGCCTCAGCCGTCGCAGTAGAAAGAGACGGCCGCTCGCGGTCCACGTCACCTGCGCAGGCAGCCAGACCTCGTTGTTCACCTTGCGGCGCTGATAGGCCGCCACGGTGCCCTTGTGCACGCGCGCCAGAAGTCCCATGCCGAAGGAGAGCGTGTCGATCGCTTCGATCTCCGCGCGAACCAGCTCGTAGTCTGACTCGCTGATCCAGGCCTTGGCGCGAAACTTCTGCATGATCCTGCCGCTGTCCGTGCGCGGCTTCACCCCTGGCTTCGGTGTCAGCGTGGCAAAGATCGTGTCGTGCCCCTCGATGGCCTCGCGACGCACCATGGCGATGTCATACACGCGGAAGATGTCGTCGATCGCGTCCTCGTATTCCCGCCTGGCTTTCTCGTTGGCTCGCTCGTCTTTCTGCCGATCGGCAGGGCGCTGCAGGGAGCGCGCGTATGACTCCGCGGTCTTCTGTCGTTCGCGGTCCTGTTGAGCCAATCGGGACGCGGGAACGGGCTTGCCGTTCTCTTCGATGAGGCGACGGTAGCGGTCTTCACCGCCGAGCCCGGGATACACCTCGAAGACCTTGCTCGATTCGCCGGTCACTTTGCCCGCGCCGTTGACCTTCTGCTCCACGCGGCGCTCCTGGAAGGTGTAGCCGCTCTGTCTCTCCTCGTCGGTGGCAAGATGTTTCCGCACCTGTGCGGCGAAGGTCGCGTAGTCAGGAAGCGGGCGCTCCTGGGCGTGCGAAACGGCCGCGAGCAGAAGCGTGACGGCCAGAAGAACCCGCATGGCCGATTGTCGCACTTGGGTTACGATCCCCCTATGGCTACCTGTGGTCCACCGCCCCAACCTGCAGCACCCGTCGGCAACAAGAGCGGCCGAACGGTGAATTGCGTCAAGTTCCAGAAAGAACTTCCCGGACTCGACTCCCAGCCGTGGCCGGGGGAACTTGGGAAGCGCGTCTACGAGAAAGTGTCCGTGCAGGCTTGGAAGCTGTGGGAAGAGCGCATGAAGATGATTCTCAATGAGTACCGCCTGATGCCCTGGCAGAAGGAAGCGCAGGAGCTCATTGGGAAACAGATGGAAGAATTCTTCTTCGGCGAGGGCGCGGCGCTTCCGCCGGGATTCGTACCGCAACAGGCCAAGTAGAGCGGGTTCCGCACCCTTCGACTGACTCAGGGCGTCACGAGCGCCACTTCCCTGTCGATAACGAAATGAAGGCGCGAATGCGCCTCGCGTAGCGCCTGATCCACACCCGAAGGCTCGGTGGCATTCGCGAAGATGAACCCCAGATAGCTTCTGCCCTCCGGCAGCGGCAAGATTGGGGCATCGGGCTTGGCGGTGATCTTCACTTCCCCAACGCCAATCACGTCTTGCGCCGCCTCGAGTCCCTCAACTCGTCGATAGATCCCGCGGCGAGGAATCGGAATCATCATCACGCCTGACGCACGCGGCTCCCGGGCATACATCGACACGTCGTCGCCAATCGCGTGCCTGAGCAGGATCTCCTCGAGCGAGGTCTCTTCTGAGAGTGCCGAACGGCTCGCGCGAAAGCGAAGAGCCTTCGAGCAGAGGCCACCGATGGGCCGGGCGGCCACTTCGAGCACGTAGACGCCATCCTCGTTGACCCGGCACTCCGCGTGCACGGCCCCATGGTGCAACCCGATGGCGGCAGCCGCCTCCATCACAGCCACGACGATGCGTTGCTGAACGGCGGGAGGAGCAACTGAAGGAGTCCTGTAGATCGTCTCCTCGAAGAAGGGACCATCGAGCGGATCCGGCTTGTCGAAGATCGCCAGCAGCTGAAAGCGGCCCCGAGTGAGGAGCCCCTCTATCGCGTACTCGGCGCCAGGGATGAACGACTCGACCAGCGCCGATTCGTGTGCCTCGTCTCGTTCGATCCGAACGTCGGGTGTCTGAAGCAGGTTCCGCAACCAATCGATCGCCGATCGAAACTCGTCAACGTTGTTCACCCGCACGACGCCGCGGCTGCCGGAGAGAGCGAGGGGCTTGACCACCGCCGGATACGGTATGCGCTGGGCGAGCTCTGACACATCGCTGTCGAGCGAGAGCGACTCGAACCACGGTGTGTGCAACCCTGCAGCACGGAGGACTTCACGCGTCATCAGTTTGTTCCGGCTGACGACGGCCGCCTGCGGCGGATGTCCTGGCAACGACAATGCCTCTGCCAGCTTCGCGGCCATGACCGCCGGCCGGTCGCCGACGGCCACGATACCGTCGGGTGGTGTGTCCGCACACGCCTCGACCACAGCAGCGACGGACTGAGCCTCGTCATGAAAGCGAATCGGGATGGCGCCATCCCACCAGGGGTCGTCGAGCCGGTCGCAGCGATCGCTGGCAAAGACCAGTCGCACGCCCAGACGAGTGGCTGCGTCGCCGAACGATCGAATCTGATACCCGACCGTCGTAGCGACAAGAAGGACACGTTTACCGCTCATACCATTTCCATCGGCTCTGCGCAGCAGTACCAAGGTTCACTCACGTAAGGCACCTGCACACTCGAGGGCGTGCGTGAACTCCGTACCGGCAAGCCGGCACGCTCACGCGCGATCGACGCAATCATGTCGAACACCGCCCCTCTTGGCGCTCCTGACGTGCTCATCACCAGCTTCATGATGTCGGTTTGCAGGAGATCCACGTCCGGGTCTGTGTGTCGCCAGGGCCACGTCAGCGATGCCGGATCAAAGGCCGAGACGGTGTCGCGAATGTCTGGGAGTTCGAGGAGCGGAGATCCGGACGTGACAAGCAACCGGATCGCGAGCTGGATGGGCGCAACCTGCTCCACAAGGTCGAGCTCCTCGAGCAGATCCAGCAGTTCGACGTAGCCCGTCAGGCTCGTCCACGGCGTGAACGGGACAAACGTCGGGACAAGCGTCAGTCCCTCGCGCCTGCACTGAGCCGCCACCGCGACGAAGCCGCTTCGCGTGTGCCCCTTGCGGAGGTGGGCGAGGACACGGTCGTCGATGGCTTCAACGGCGCTGGTGACGAAGAGACACCCGCTGTCACGCAGCAACGGGATGAAGTCGCCGTGTTGCAGCAGATGCTCGATCTTGATGGTGACGTCGTACGACAGTCCCGGAAACTCCTGGCTCACGCGTTCGATCAGACGACGGGCGTGCGTGGGACCGTTCAGGAAGTCGGGATCACCGAACGACATGTGCTGGGCTCCGGCCGCGACCTGCGAACGGATGTCTTCCAAGACGACGTCAAGTGGCACCACGCGGAACTGCCCGTTGTAGACCGGCACGATCGGGCAATGCCGGCAGAGGTGCTTGCACCCGCGCGTGGCATCGGTGCTGCCCATGACGCGTCGCGTTCCATCAGGCATCCGCAGCGAGGCATAGTTCGCCAGCGCGGGAAGGCCTGCACGATCGGGCTGGATGAACGTCAGACGGGGAATGCCTGCCCGGGGCTCGGGGTTCGGGACTCGGGGCTCGACAAGCGGG
>JABFSA010000168.1 GCA_013140775.1 Acidobacteriota bacterium
AGAAAGTCGAACTCAGAGCCGAGACGGCACACGAACAGATTCGCCGGCTTGATGTCACGATGGACCAGCCCAAGCGCGTGTGCCTCGGCGAGGGAGCGGCACACCTGCTTCAGAAGGAACACCGCCAGATCGGGCGACAAAGGACCGTAGCGCTCGATCATGCGCTGGAGGTCCATGCCACGCAGCCGCTCCATGACGTAGTAGAAGCTCCCGGTATCAGAAACGCCGAAATCGTAGAGCTGAACGGTATGCGGCGACTGCAGCTCCGCCGTCGCCTGCGCCTCACGCGCAAATCGCTGGCGCAGCGCAGGCCCGTCTTCGGTGCTGCCCGCCGCTGCCTGGCGGACCAGCTTGATCGCAGCCGGCCTTCGCAGCAACTGGTGCTGAGCCAGCCACACCTCTCCCATACCACCCGACCCGAGACGCTCGATGAGGCGATAGCTGCCCACACGCAGGCCTCCGTCGAGCAACTGCTCACCTACTTCGAGCACCGGTCCATCGTTCGTCGCCAGAGCACACTCGAGCACGCTTCGGAGCTCCCCCATGTTCCCTGGCCACCGGTACGCCCTCAATCGCTCCAGCGATTCCTCCGAGATCATCGGTGCTGCTCGCCCCGCCTGTTCCGCGTGGCGTTGAACGATATGGTGTGCCAGCACCGGCAGGTCCTCGAGACGCGCTCTGAGCGGAACGATGTCCAGCGTCCGCCGAAGAACACGGCGCAGTTCTGGAAGGATGCGACCGGCGGCCATTTCCTCGTCGATATCGCGTGTCGCCGACACGATCACGCGGACATCCGGCGGGGGGGCGCCAGGCCCTCCACGCGCCTCGAGCGTTCTCAGCAACTCGACGACGACGCGCTGCCACTCCTGACGGAGATGCTGGATGCCTTCCATGTACAGCGTGCCCCCTTCGGCCAGCCGTACCTTGATACGCACATCAGATGCGCTGCCGGTCTCCACGGACGTCGGTGTGTGATCCGACACCGACAGGCAATTCACACAAATGAATCCTCTGGCCCCCCGCGACGATTGATGGTGAATCGCCCGGGCGACGGCTTCGTGATCGCTGCCCGATGGCCCGCTGATCACGATCGTCTGATCCGAACGAGACGCATCGTCTATTTCGCGTCGCAGGTGCTGCACCGCGTCGCTGTCACCGAGCAGGACGCCGTCGGTTCGATGACGCGCTTCGCGAAGCAGCTCCTGCGCAACGGTCAGCTCGTGCTCGAGCTCGCCGTTGCGGGTACGCAGCCGCTTTTCGAGGTCACGAATGGTGAGATGGGTCCTGACTCTGGCGATCACCTCTTCGGCCTGGAAGGGCTTGTTGACGAAATCAACGGCGCCGAGCTCGAGGCCTCGCACCTTGTCGCTGGCTTCGGTCAGGGCCGAGAGAAAGATCACGGCCGACTCGCGCGTGCGGGTACCAGCCTTGAGACGCGCACACGTCTCAAATCCATCCATGCCCGGCATCATCACGTCGAGCATGATCAGATCGGGCGTCACCCTCTCGGCGATCGAAAGCGCGTCCTTTCCGCTCTTGGCGGCCAGAAGGCGGTAGCCCTGGCCGTCGAGTGTCTGGTAGAGCACCTGAAGGTTTGTCGGGTTGTCATCCACCAGAAGAATCTGGGGGCCGTGCGGTTTCTCTGGCTTCATAGGGAGTCAGCCACGTGGCTGAGTCCGGTGAAATCGAAGTTCATGGCCAGACGGTTGATGCGTTCGCCCATCGCTCTATCCGCGCCGCCCGCCTCGATGAGCTCGCGTGCCAGTTCCTGAATGTCGCCGATGTCTCCAAGGGCTATCGCATTGCGCAACCGCGTCGCCACGCCTGCAACCCGCTCCGAGGCAGCAGGTCCATCCGCGCCTTGCCCCGCGTCGTCGCCTTCGGAGGTAAACCGCACGCCCAGGTGCGTCTGCAGCATCGCGAAGAGCGACTGCGCTCGAACCGGCTTCGAGAGGTAGTCCACACATCCTGCGTTGCGGGCCGTTTCCCGAACGTCGCCAAAGGCACTCGCCGTGACGGCAATCACCGGAATCAGGGCTGTTACCGAGTCTTGCCGAAGCCGGCGCGTGGCCTCGAGCCCGTCGAGATCCGCCATCTTCAGGTCCATGAAGATGACTTCCGGACGGTGCGCCCGTGCGAGCTCGATCGCCTCGAACCCGCCCGCCGCCGTAATCACCTGCACACCCGCGCTTTCGAGCAGGCTGGCAAGAATCCGACGATTTGCCGTGCTGTCGTCCACCACCAGCGCCGTGAGCTCTTGTCCATCCGCAAGGCGGGCGTCAAGGGGTACGGCACCTCGAAGCTCCCTCGGGGACGTATCCGTTTCCAGAGAAGGGATCAGCGGAAGCGTGAAGAAGAAGCGGCTGCCTTCACCTGGTGCACTCTCCACCTGCAACTGGCCTCCCATCTGCCTGATCAGGTGATCGCAGATGGTCAGGCCAAGTCCAGTCCCGCCCGCCTCGGAGCCAGTCCTGGTCTGCACGAACGCCTCGAAGATCGCCTTGAGCGCCTCGGGTTCGATACCCATGCCCGTGTCACTGACCTCAAACGCCAGCACCCCGTCATCCGCACGCCCGATCGCAAGCTGTACGTCACCAGCCGCCGTGAACTTGATCGCGTTGCCAATCAGGTTGAGGAGCACCTGACGCAGGTGCCGGCCGTCGAGCACCACACACCCCGGCACATCTCCGCCGATTGTCATGGTCAGCTGCAACCCTTTCCGAGTCGCCGATTCCGCGACGACATACGTCAGATCGGTGATGAGCTTGGAAAGGTCCGTCGGGCCATCTTCGATGTCCATGCGGCCCGCTTCGATCTTCGACAGGTCGAGCACATCGTTGATGAGGTCGAGCAACTGCGACCCGCACTTGGCGATCGCTTCGAGCGCCTCACGCTGCGTGGCGTTCATGCTCCGGTCGCGCTGCAGGAGCTGTGCGTAGCCGAGCACGCCATTCAGCGGCGTCCGTAGCTCATGACTCATGTTGGCGAGAAACTCGCTCTTCGCCCGCGTCGCCGCTTCGGCTGACTCCTTCGCCCGGTGCAGCTCGGCATCACGCTCTCGCCGATCGGAAATGTCACGGAGAAACGCGCCGAAGAAAAAGCCGTTTCTCACGCCCATCGGCGACGTGATGGTCAGCTCGACCGGGAACTCGCGCCCGCTCCGATGAAGCGCCGTCAGCTCGAGCCGCTGGTTCACCACCGGCGCCTCACCCGTCTGGTGAAACCTGCGCATGCCGGAGTTGTGCCCGTCGCGAAAGGCATGAGGAATGATCGTTTCGGCCAGGTTCTGCCCGACCGCTTCCTCGTGCGTCCATCCAAACGTGGTCTCGGCCTGGGCATTCCACGCGGTGATATTCCCCGCCGAGTCGATACCGATGAACGCGTCGTGTGCCGTGTCCACGATGAGCCTGGCTCGAGCTTCGCTCTCCGCCAGACGGCCGAGCGCCTGACGCCGTTCTTCCTCGGCAATCGCGACGACGATCAGGTTGCCCACGGAGATCGCAAAGTTCTGCTCATCCACCGTCCAGGCTCTCGTGCCACCGACGTGCTCCGCGCACAGGACTCCGACCGTCGTGTTGTCGTGCCGCAGCGGCACGTCCAGCATCGCTCCAATACCGTTGGGCGCAAGATAGCGCTCGTCGAACTCCCGGGTACGCGGATCAGCCGAGGCGTCTGTCGCCGCGACGACGCGGTCGCTCTCGATCGCATTGAAATAGGACGGCGCTTCGTGACGATGAACGATGACGCCGGAGTCGTAGCGCCCTTGCGCCCGCAGGTGCAGGCCGACGCACCGGATGGACAGGCGCTGCTCGTCTACACGCCACATGCCCAGCCGATCAACATCGAGCGCCTGTGCCGAAATCTCCAGAATGCTGCGGAGCCGATCCTCGAATCGATTGGCGGGGTCGATATGCCGGGCGGTCAGGTCCGTCAGCGCGTCGCTTTGGGCCACGAGCCTGCGCTCGCTGGCCTTGAGCGTCGCCTCCGCGGCCAGTTGCTCGCTGATGTCCTGAAAGACCGTGATGACAGCAGGCTCGCCGCGCCAGGTGAGCAAACGAAACGACGCGACAACCCAGATGGGTTCGCCGGTATGGCGCTTGATCTGCAAACGCACGTTGTCGGCCCCGCCATCGCGGTGGATACGCTCGGCCAGCGGCGCCTGCTCGGAAGGATCGACGTAGTACTCGGTCACCGATCGACCCACGGCTTCGTGCTGCGGGAGACCGACGATTTCCGCGGCGCGCGCGTTTGCCGCCAGCACGATGTGATCCGCGGGGCGCGTCACGACCGCGGGCATGGGGCTCAGGTCGAAGAGTCGAAGGAACAGTCCGTCCTGGTCCGTGAAGGTCGGTTGCTGCGGGTCGTGTGCCATCGGGTGAACCCGGTCGATATGATACGGCACCGGTCTCGTAGTATCCTGTGCACGGTAGGGAGTAGCGGCCCGCACACGCGGGTGGACCGGTCGTCAACACGGAGCTTGCGCTCCCGGCCGAATCCAGAGCTCAAGGGTGCAAACGGCGAGACTACCACCTGGAGGTGGTGGTGTTCGTCTGGATTGCATTCATTGCGCTCATTCTTCTTCTGCTCGCCGTCGATCTCGGCATCTTCCATCGCAAAGCACACGTCGTTACGGCCCGCGAAGGCCTCATGTGGTCCATCGTCTGGATGACCCTGGCCTTTTCGTTTGCCGGGTTCATCTACGGCGCCTACGAATACAAGTGGTTCGGACTGGGCATCCAGCCCGATCCCGTCGATCGAACAGCGGCCATGCCCTACGGGGTCATCAACGACGGCTCCGCGGCCCTCCTCAAATACATCACCGGCTACGTCGTCGAGCAGTCACTGAGCGTGGACAACATGTTCGTGATCGCGATGCTCTTCCGGTTTTTCGCAGTGCCAGCCATTTATCAGCATCGGGTGCTGTTCTGGGGAATCCTCGGCGCCTTGACGATGCGCGGAGTCATGATTGCGCTGGGCGCGAGGCTCATCGCGGAGTTTGGCTGGATCCTCTACATCTTCGGCGCGTTCCTGATCTTCACGGCCGTCAAGATGCTCTTCATGGACACCGAGGAACAGGATCCGACCAAGAACGTGATCGTGCGGACCACCCGCAAGATCTTCCCGGTCACCAGGCGGTATCACGGCCAACACTTCCTGGTGCGCAAGCGTGGCGCCCTGCTGCTCACGCCACTCGCGCTCGCGCTGATCATGGTGGAGATGACGGATCTGCTCTTTGCCGTAGATTCGATTCCCGCGATCTTCGCGATCACCGCGGATCCGTTCCTGGTGTTCGCCAGCAATGCCTTCGCGATTCTCGGCCTTCGGTCCCTGTATTTCGTGCTGGCTGGAGCGCTCGATGCGTTCCGCTATCTCAAAGTCTCGCTCGCCCTCGTGCTCGGGCTGGTTGGCACCAAGATGCTCGCCCACACCTGGTTGAAGGAGATGCTCGGCGAATACATGAACCTCTACGTCCTCGCCGCGGTTGTCGTGATCCTGTCCGCTGGTGCGATTGCTTCCCTGCTGATCACGGTGTCAGACAAGCAGAAGCACGAGTGAAGGCTCGGCTGAAGCCGGACCCCACGACTGCGGTCGTAGTGC